>JAPOLW010000252.1 GCA_029976905.1 bacterium
CCGCCGGCGTCGACCCGAGGGAGAACACCGCTTCGGCGCCCGGCGTCGCCGATCAGTCGAGTCTCTCGAGAACCGTCGAAATCCCCATCCCGGCGCCAATGCATTGGGTCGCCAGGCCGAAGCGCCCTCCCGAGCGCCGCAATTCCTTGGCCACCGTCGTCACCAGGCGAGCGCCGGTCGCCCCGAGAGGATGGCCGATCGCAAGCGAACCGCCGTTGACGTTGACGCGATCCGGGGAAATGCCGAGCTCGCGGATCGACGGCAGGACCTGCGCCGAGAAGGCTTCATTGAACTCGACCCGGTCGATCTGCTCTCCGGTGATGCCGGCCTGCGCAAAGGCCTTCTTCGACGAGACCACCGGCCCAAGCCCCATGAGCTGTGGCTTGACCCCCCCGACCGCAATTCCCACGATCCGCGCCAGCGGCTCCAGCCCCAACGCGAGCGCCTTCTCCTCGCTCATCAGGAGCGCGGCGGAGATGCCGTCGTTGGTCGGACAGGAGTTCCCCGCCGAGATCACGATCTCCTGATCGGCGAAGCTCTTCACGCCCCGGATCGCCCGGAGCCCGCCCAGCTTCTCCGCCGTCGTTCCCGGACGAATGCACTCGTCGCGGTCGAAGCGGATCCGTGGTCCGTGCTCGTCCTCGAGCCAATTGCCCTCGTCGTCGAAGACCGGCTCTTCCACCTCCAGAGGCACGACCTCGTCGGCATAGACGCCCGCCTCGTAGGCCTCGTGCGCCTTGCGGTGGCTCTCGGCCGCAAACGCATCGAGTTCGGCGCGCCCGAGGCCATACACTTCGGCCACGTTCTGCGCCGTCTGGGTCATGTCCTGCAACCACGGTGACGCCAGGATGTACTCGGGAAAGGGCACCGAGAAATACGCATCATGATCGGGGGCCGGGGCCCGCTGCACGTCGTTCAATTCCGTGATGCGATCGTTCATGCGCGTCACCCGGGTGGGCGGCCCGCCTCCGCCCAGGGTCCGCCCCATCCGCTCGATCCCCATCGCCACACCGCAATCGATGTGTCCGACCATGATCGCCGTCGCGATCCGATGAAGCGTCTCCATGCTGGATCCGCATTGACGGTTGGAATGGAAGGAGCAGACCTCGAGCGGCAGACCCGCGAGGCGCTGGACGTTGCCGATGTAGCTGAACTCGGTGCCGCGCCCCTGGACGTTGCCCAGCCCGAGATCTTCGATCATCGAATCGGGCACTCCGGGGTGGCGATCGAGAAGGGTGCGCAGCACCGTCGCCCCCGCATCATCCAGACGCGTCGCAACGAGTTTCCCGCGCGCGCCGCGCGCGAACGCGGAGCGGGCACCGTCGACGAGAACGACCTTGCGGATCTCCATGCGAATCTCCTAACGTCTCCCCCCCGGGCCCTGCAACGAACGACCGCCCGCCGGAGGAGACCATGGGAAAGCTCGAGGGAAGGGTCGCGCTCATTTCGGGTGCGGCCCGCGGCCAGGGAGAAGCCATCGCGCGCCGCCTCGCCGCCGAGGGGGCCTGTGTCGTACTGGGCGACATCCTCGATGAGGAAGGGGCCCGCGTGGCCGCCGATCTCGGTCACACCGCGCTCTACCACCATCTCGACGTCCGGCGCCCAGAGGACTGGAGCGCGATCACCGCGGAGACGGAGCGATCGTTTGGCCGACTCGACGTTCTGGTCAACAACGCCGGCATCCTGACCCGTGGCGGTCTGCGCGACCTCTCTCTGGAGACCTATCGGGAAACCATCGACGTCAATCAGGTGGGATGCCTCCTCGGAATGCAGGCCGCCCTGCCGCTTCTCGAGGTGCGCGGCGGCTCGATCGTGAATACGTCCTCGGTTGCCGGGCTGCAGGGGGTGCCGGGTCTTGCCGCCTACGCTTCGAGCAAATGGGCCGTGCGCGGACTGACCCGAACCGCGGCGCTGGAACTGGGCGCCCTGGGGATCCGGGTGAACTCGATCCACCCGGGTGCCATCGAGACGCCGATGCTCGGACCGGTTTCCGACCGGGCCGCCCAGCAGTACGAAAGCGTCCCCCTCGGACGGATGGGCCAGCCCGGAGAGGTCGCCGATCTCGTTCTCTTCCTGGCCTGTGACGACAGCGCCTTTTGCACCGGTGCGGAGTTCACGATCGACGGGGGCGGGCTTGCGGGGCTGCGCCCGCGTTGAGATCGAGCACCCCGACCGATAGCTTTTCCTCCGAGGTGTAGCGTGGATTTGAGACCGACCAGCGCCGAAGAGAAGTTCCGACACGATCTCCGTTCCTGGCTCGCCGATGCCGTTCCTGCGCACGGCGAGAAGCCTCCGCGTGACGACTGGAATGCGCGCCGCGAGTGGGACACCGCCTGGCAGCGCAAGATGTTCGACGCGGGCTGGGCCGGCATCAGTTGGCCGAAGAGCTACGGCGGCCGAGAGGCATCCCTCGTCGAGCAACTCATCTATTACGAGGAATATGCTCGTGCGAAGGCTCCCTACGTCGGCGTGAATTTCGTCGGACTCCTTCATGGGGGGCCGACGCTGATCGTCGAAGGCTCCGAGGAGCAGCGGCAGAAGCACATCCCCCAGATCCTGCGCGGCGAACAGGTCTGGTGCCAGGGCTTCTCGGAACCGGGCGCCGGCTCGGATCTCGCCAGCCTCCGAACGCGCGCCGAACGCGACGGAGACCACTACGTGGTCAGTGGCCACAAGATCTGGACGAGCTTCGCCCAGGTCGCCGACTACTGCGAGCTCCTCGTGCGCACCGACCCCGAAGCCCCCAAGCACAAGGGCATCAGCTGGCTGATCATGCCCATGGATCTGCCGGGGATCGACGTCCGGCCCCTGCACACGCTGCATGGCGAAGGAGAGTTCAGCGAGGTCTTCCTCGACAACGTCCGCATCCCGATCGCCAATCGTGTCGGCGCCGAGAACGATGGCTGGCGCGTCACCAACGTCACACTGCGCTTCGAGCGCGGGACCGCCTTTGCAGGCGAGATGTACGACCTCAAGCGCTGGCTCGGAGAAATCGCGGCCGCCGCGCAGAAGGTCACCGATCACGGGACCCGCGCCTGGGACGACGCAAGCCTGCGACGCGAGATTGCCCATCTGCAAGCCGACATCGACAGCCTGTGGAACCTTCTCAAACTTTCCATCGGCGAAGCCGACGAGGCGGGCGTTCCCGGTGTCGGCGCGTCGGCCGTCAAACTCTTCTTCACCGAGCTCAAGCAGCGCATCGGCGACGTGGCCATGCGCGTCCTCGGACGCGCCGTGCTCGGCCGCTCCGCGATTGCCGATCTGCCCGTGGAGTACTTCTCGTACGAAGCACTGCAGTCCCTCTCGATGACCATCGCGGCTGGATCGTCGCAGATCCAGCGCAAGATCATCGGCGAACGGATTCTGGGCCTCCCCAAGGAGCGGTAATGGCCTTCAAGCTGAGCGAAGAGCAACAGGAGTTACGTCGAGGCATTCGTGACTTCCTCGCCAGCCGTATTCCCATCGAGAAGGTCGCCGCGATCGGTGACGGCGAATCCGATGGCCGCCTCTGGACCGAACTGGCCGACATGGGCGTCTTTCACCTACGGCTCCCCGAGTCGGCAGGCGGATTGGGACTCTCGCACGTCGATGCGGCGCTCGTCTTCGAGGAGCTCGGACGGGCTCTGACGCCGGGGCCTCTGGTCTGGACCCATCTGGCGGCGGGGCGGATCGACGGAGCGGCGGAAGGCAGAACCGTCGTCACCGGCCTCGATCTCACCCACAACCATCACACCGCCCTGCTCCTCGAGCACTTCGACGTCGCGGACGTGATTCTGGTTCTCGACGGAGACGGCGTCCGGCGGATCGACCGCAGCGAGATCACCGCGACCCGGGTCGAGACGCCGCTCGACCCCCTCACTCCCGTCTGGCACGCCACGTCCCTCCCGGCCGGCGACCGGATCGGCGACGCGCGGGACGCCGAGGCCCTCGGCCTGCTCGGCACGACGCTCTCCGCGGCGATGCTCCTCGGCATTGCCGAAGCAACCTGCGAACGGGGCGTCGCCTACGCGAAGGAACGGCAGCAATTCGACCGGCCGATCGGTGCCTTCCAGGCCATCAAGCACATGCTGGCCGACACGTTCGTGCGTCAGGAACTTGCGCGTGCCGCGGTGTACGCCGCCGCCGGCACTCTCGATCATCCCGAGGTGGCCGACGTAGGCACCGCCGTCGCCGAAGCCAAACTCATCGCGGGCGAGAGCGCGATGAAGAATGCGCGGACCTGCGTTCAGGTGCACGGCGGCATGGGCTACACCTGGGAGGTTCCGGTGCACTACTATCTCAAACGCACATGGGTCCTCGAGACGAGCTTCGGCGGCATCGACGAGCATGCCGACCGCATCGCCGCCGGTCTGGGCGGCTGACCGCCGCACCCGTGGTACGCGCGGCCGCGATCGCTGCCTGCGTTTTCCTCTACGCCACCGGCTGCGCCCGCGACGACACCGCTCCGGAGACGGCCCAGGCGAGGCGCCGGAGGACGGTGCCACCGATGGTGGTGCCGCGGGCGACCGCGGATACACCCGATACGGTCTACGCCCCGGCTCATCGGCTGGTGCGCTCTCTCGATCCTCCCCTTCCCGCCACCGAACCCGAGGAGTGCGCGGTCTCCGACGAATTCCGTCCCGCCCTGGGGTGCCTCGAATCCCTGCCCCTGGGAGAGGCTGTCGTTCCGCGGCCAGGCGACGACGTGCTGCGCGTGGAGGGAAACCTTCCGCGGCGCTTCTGGCGCCGCCCGATGATCATCGAGCCACGGGTGCGCGGCAAGGCGATCTCCGGCTTCAAGACCGCAACCGCCGAGCTCCTCGAAGCCGGCTTCCTCGGCTTCTCGTTCGAGACCGGCCTACCCCGCGTCGACGGCGAGGGCGAGCTCGAGCTCCAACTGCGCGGCTACGTCGTCCCTTCGGCGCAACGCGACTTCCAGACGAAACCGATCGCCATCGAAGCGGGCGACGTCCTTGCGGTGGGGCTTGCCTTCCACGAGGTCGGTCGACCCTTTGGGACCGGGCCGGTGCGCTTCCGGGTCGACGCCCTCCTCCCGGAGGGCCCCTACGGACTCTTCGAGGAGTCACTCGATCCGAAGCATTGGACCGGGCAGTGGCTGGACCGCCGCATCGACCTCTCTTCCCTGGCCGGCCAGCGCGTTCGACTGCGCCTGCGGACCGAGGCCGCAGCCGACGACGGAGTCGCCTTCGCCTTTCCCCTCTGGGGCTCACCCGAGATCCTGCAACGCACGGCCCGGGGAGACCAGCGCAACCTGATCCTGATCTCGCTCGACACCTGGCGCGCAGACTACTTCGAGACCGACGTCGGCGGCGGCCCCGTGACACCGCGCCTCGCTCGATGGGCCCAACGCGGCGCGGTCTTCGAGCAGGCGCTCGCGACCTACCCCTCGACCTCCGCCTCCCACATGAGTCTGCTCACCGGCCTCTACCCCATCCACCACCAGGTCCGTTTCGCCAACGACGTTCTCGGCGACTCGGTCCCGACCCTCGCCGAGATCCTCGCCGCCCATGGCTACCAGACCGGCGCCATCACCGAGAATGCGATGCTGCTTGCCGAGGCGGGATTCGCCTTCGGCTTCGACTCCTACTTCGAGAACAAAGGTCTCGGCCTCTGGAGCACCGAGGGCCAGATCGATTCGACCCTGGCGCGTGGGCGACGTTGGCTCGAGGAGAACGGGGCTCGGCGCTTCTTCCTCTTCCTGCACACCTACCAGATCCACACCCCATACGAGCCGCCAGCCGAATTCTACGTGGCGCCAAACCCAGAAGATCCAACACCATCGACGGAGCCGGACTGGGTTCGCACGCTGCGGCACCAATACGCCGGAGAAATCCGCTACGCCGATCACGCGCTCGCGGCCTTCCTCGACGAACTCGACGCAAGCGGACTCGCGCGGAATTCGATCGTCGTCCTGACGTCGGACCACGGCGAGGAATTCCTCGAGCACGGCCAG
>JAPOLW010000253.1 GCA_029976905.1 bacterium
CAGTCCCCCCCGGATGCGGAAGTCCGGCACGACCTGCAAGCCGGTCTCGTGGCGTACGAACGGCAGATCACCCACGACCTCGGCCGTCCATGCCGTGCCAAAGGCAATCCGCAGCGCCGGTCCGGCAAAGAGGTAGGTCGCCGCCGTGTCATCGGTGGCGACGTCGTCGACGGTATCCTGCCCTTTGGTATCCCCGGCGACGACCGCCTGGAGGCCAATGGACCAGCGATGATCGAGGTAGACGAAGTAGCCCGGGCCCGTCCGGAAGCTGAGGTCGTTCGCGTACCGATAGTCGAACGAACCCTCCGTGCGCAGGGTATATTGGGCGAAGGTCGTCCAGAAGAAGCGATCCCAACTCAGGAAGAGTTGGCCGCCCACGACGCCGTCGTACGAGCCCGTTCCCAGAGCGAGGTCATGGCCGTGAATCGCACTCGGCGACGTCGCATGCTGCACGCGGCCGAGACTCGAAACCGCCTCCGGACCGTAGCGCTCGCGGATCAGGTCATCGATCGTTGGATGATCGTCGTCCCCGGCACTCTCCTCCGCGAGCGGATCCGAATTGCCGGTCGGAAATTTGACGCCTCCGAAGAGCATGAGGCGGAAGAGTCCCCGCTCGCTGACCGTCCGGAAAGGGACGAACGTCGCCAGAAGCGAGAGATCCCCGATGCCGGATTCCGAGCCCGACACCAACGCGCCGTCTTCCAGGCGTCGGTAGGGTCGGTAGAGAATCGGTAGATTGAGGCGCAATCCCCACCGGGGTCCGCAGTTGTACCCGAGCAAGACCTGGGTGATCGAACTCTCCAGGCGCTCACCTGCGTCATCGACCTCGACGGAATCGAGCATCCGGGTACCGAAGCGTGTGTATTGCTCGGCCAGCCCCAGTCGGAATCCGGACTGACTCGGACCCAGGTCCACCGACGTATAGATCGCGCAGATGTCACAGGCCTGCGCTGCGGTCGAGCCCGCAAGCAGATGCCCAAGCACCAACGATACCGCAAACGCGATCGCACGGAGAGCGCAGATCATGGGTCTCTTCCCCGCAGTTCGACTTCTACCGGGATCAGGTGCCGACGGACATCACTCGGTCGGGAACGGATTGGAGAGGCGCGGGTCGGTCAGGAAATCCCGGTCCGTGAGGCTGCGCAAAAACGCGAGGAGGTCCTGGCGTTGCTGGTCGTTCAGGGGAAAGCCCGTGAGGAAGGAACTCTTGGCCGGACTTTCCTTGCCGTCGCCAGCCCATGGTCCGTCCTCGATGAGACGGCCACCCCTCTCGTAGTGGCGGAGGACCTCCTCGAGGGTCGCCATGCTGCCGTCGTGCATGTACGGCCCCGTCACCTCGACGTTGCGCAGACTCGGCGGCTTCATCTTGCCGAAGTCGCGTGCTTCGCCAGTGAATTCGGCGAGTCCCAGGTTGGGCCAGGGATATTCCCCAGTTCCGCCGACATTGTAGAGGCCGTTGTTCTCGAATGGGGTCGGATCGTTGGGGTTTCCTTCGTGGGTCAGTGAACTCGCAAAGTTCGCCCCGCCGTGGCAGTGCGTGCATTCGAGAAATTCGCTGTTGAAGAGATCGAGTCCCCGTTTCGCGGAATCCGAGAGCGCATCGTCGTCTTGCTGGTAGACGTACCGATCGTAGGGAGAATTCCCGGAGATGAAGGTGCGCTGGAACGACGCCAGAGCCTGGACCAGGCGCTCGAGCCGGATCGGCTCGTCGTCCTCCAGGAAGGCCTCGGCAAAGAGCCTGCGATACAGTGCGATGCCGCGCAAGCGGTCGAAGAGTTCTTCCTCGCGCCCGGCGAAGCCTAGTTCGACGGGCTCCTCACTGAACAGCGGCCCCAGTACCTGCTCCTCCATGGTCGTGAGCAGCGGATTCATCCAGGTCAATGTCGAGTTATAGGCGACATTGGTCAGCCCCGAGGTATTGCGCGGATGGGTTTCGCCCGTGGAGCCGACGGCCAACGGCCGGCCATCGGTGAAGCCTCGTTCCTGGGCATGACAATCCGCGCAGGACTGCGTTTCGTTGAGAGACAAACGCCGGTCGTAGAAGAGGTGTCGGCCGAGCTCGACCTTTTCGACCGTCATCGGGTTGTCTGCGGGCACGAGCGGACGCGGAAAGCCGGGCGGGAGGTCCCACTCCCAGGGGGTTGGTTGCCCTGGATCGATGGGTTCGGTCGGATCCGTCGGTTCCGGACCGGGAGCGACGGGGCCGCCCGGCGCCTCGGAGGAGCCACCTCCACAGCCTCCGAGCGCAAGGGCCAGAACCGCCACTAGAATCCGTGCCGCGCCCATATCCTCATCATTCTACGAAGAAGACCCGTTGCAAGCCACCGGGATTGTCTCCGTAGGACAGCCCCGCAGCGGCGAAGACCGCCACGCACTCCGGATCACCCGGAGCCGACTGGCAGCCGGGCGGCGTCTCGGGCGTGACGGAGGTCAGGTCCGAGTCCGCGATCAGGGCACCCAGATCGACGATGACGCGGTTCGCGCCCGGGTCGAACGGGAGGTCGACCTCGATGCGGTTGGAGTTCGCGCAGGTCGCCTGTCCACGGCCGTCCCCGGTGCAGCCCGTGCTACCGAGATGGACGTTGAAGGTCTCGCCGGTGCTCTCGACGGTGTTGTCGTAGCGCAGAAATTTGTAGCCGGCGTTCCAATTCCAATAGAGCGCCGAGACGCTCAGGGGCGACGGGGCGGTTGACACGTCGCCGTGATTCAACGCCTCCGTGACGCCGACCTCGAAACGAATCCGGCGGTATGGAGCGGCAGGAATTTCGCCGCGGATCTGCGTATTCGTCGGCTGGCTGCCACGATCACCGCAGAGCCCTTCTCCGTCTTCGAAGTCCAGAAGAGCGACGTCCCGGTACTGCCAAAGCCCGTCCTGCTCGAGGCGAACCTTCACCTCACCGCCGTCCGCGAGGACGAGCCGGACGTTTTCGAGGTAGAGCCGGCCATCGCTCGGCTCGATCGTCGCGTCGGTGGTCCCGACGTTGGCGTAGGTCCGACCGCAGGCAAAAGGCTCCGCTCCGACCCGGGCCTCGAAGGCGATCGTGATCGGCTCCACCGGGCCGAGCCCGGTCGGAACTCCGGCGACGGCCGGCATGCGTTGGCCGACGGAGAAGGTGCCGAGGGTCTGGCTGAACAACCCGAATACGTTGCCCTCTCCGGCATCGATCGAGAAGAAGGCCTTGCCACTCGAGCCATCGATCGCGGCCGCTCCGGCGATGGCCTGGAGGTCGGAGAAGAGCAGACCATTGACCGTCACGTCGCTGACCGAAACGGGGATCCCGGCCGCGTTGAAGAACGACGCCCGGGCCACCGGAGCTCGTGGCGAAAGGGTGTAGGCCCCTCCGTCCGGATACTCGTCGTCGAAAGCCGCGAGGAAGATGCGATTCCCGTCATCGACGGCCGGCGCGAGATCGGCCGGGTTGAAATAGGTGGGAATCATGAGCACCCCGGGGTCGAAGCGCTCATAGACGACGGCATTGCCGTCGACGATCCGGCCCGGATCCGCCGGGTCTCCGTCTCCCTCCACGGCGAAGCGTGAAAATGGGTTCTGACCGAAGCCCGCCATGAGCCGCAGATTGGCGAGTGTAAAGCCTCCCACGATGGGCTGCGGCGGTACGACCGGCGTCGGGTCGTCGAGGCCGACCACGGGCGTGATCACCGCCAGCCCCGCGCGACCCGCTGCCCCACCCTCGCCGAAACTGCCGGGGTCGATCACCAGGTTGGCCGCGGGAACCAGCGAAATCGTGTCCGCCGCCAACACGTCCCGCAAATCCTCGGAGTACAAGACGACATCGAGAAAGACGGATTCGTCCGCTGGATTGGCCACCGTGAGGAACGGAACCCGATCCTCGCGCGCGTCGTAGAAGTAGAAAAGCTGATCCCCACTCACCTGCGGAGTGCCGATGGTTTCCTCGGCCGTCACCACCGGTGGCACGGCCACGACGGCCGCCAGCACCCACGCCGCAAGGAACATGGCACGTGTTTCGACTCTACGCATGAAGACGTCCTTCGAAGGTTTGGGAGACGCCCCTCACATCCCGGATTCTCGACGCAAGGCTAACGATGACCTCCGTCCTCCGACAATGCGTCAAATCGTCGCAGGCCCCGCAGCGTTCACGTCTCTTTCGGGGTCACGAAGGAAGCAGCGGCTCGTTCCAGCCTCGACGGCGAACGTCGGTGGTGACTCCCGACGGCAGCGATCCCAGCCCACCGGGCAGCGCGTGTGGAACCGGCAGCCGCTCGGGGGATGCGCGGGCGACGGCACGTCCCCGCGGATCGGAGCCGGGCGCGCCCGCGCTTCGATGTCGAGGGAGGGAGCCGCGGCGAGAAGGCCCTCGGTGTAGGGGTGGGCCGGCGACCGGAAGACGCGCTCGACCGGACCCTCCTCGACGATCTGTCCGAGGTACATCACCGCGACGCGATCGGCGACGTGCCGGACCACCCCGAGATCATGGGTGATGAAGAGGTAGGCCAGTCCGCGCTCCTGCTGAAGATCGGCCAGCAGGTTGAGAATTTGCGCCTGAATCGACACGTCGAGGGCCGACACCGACTCGTCGCAGACGACGAGTTCGGGATCGACCGCCAGGGCCCGCGCGATGCAGACCCGCTGTCGTTGCCCCCCGGAAAGCTCGTGCGGGTAGCGTTGGAGAACTCCGGGATCGAGCTTCACCCGGACGAGCGACTCGGCCGCCCGCTCGTGCCGCTCGTGCGTCGACGCGCCGATCCCGAAGGCCCGCATTCCCTCGGTCACGGCCTCCGCGATGCGCATCCGGGGATCGAGCGCCGCCGCGGGGTCCTGAAAGACCATCTGGATCCGCTGGCGATAGGGCTGCCGCGCAGCTCCCCGCAGTCCAAGAAGGTCGATGCCGTCGAAGAGGATCCGTCCGGCACGAGGCCGCTCCAGACCAAGAAGGGTCCGCCCCACCGTCGTCTTGCCGCAACCGGACTCCCCCACCAGGGCGACGGTGGAGCCCCGCTCCACCTCGAGATCGACGCCGTCGACCGCACGCACGGCGCCGGTGATCCGTCGAAGCGGCCCGGAGCGAATGTCGAAATGGGTCACGAGCCCCTCGATTCGCAGCAGAGGCGACGATGGCATCAAGACACCCTCTCGTCGCCGTCCGCCAACGCGTGGCACCAGGCGGCGTGCCCACCGGTGATCCCGCACCGCGGCGGTTCGGTCGCGGTGCACGGCGCATCGGCGATCGGACACCGATTCGCGAAGCGACAGCCCGACGACCACTGCGCGGCCGGCGGCACGACGCCGTCGATTTCCTCCAGTCGCTCCCCCCGACCCACGTGCCCCGGAAGCGAACGCAGGAGCCCTTGGGTGTAGGGGTGCCGCGGCGCCCCCAGGACCTCGCGCCGCGTGCCCTCCTCCGCAATCCGCCCCGCGTACATCACGAGGACGCGGTCGGCGATCTCGTTGACGATACCGACGTCGTGCGTGATCAACAGGATCGCCATCCCCATCTCGCGCTGCACCGAGCGGAGGAGATCGAGGATCTGCGCCTGGATGGTCACATCCAGCGCGGTCGTCGGCTCATCGGCGATCAACAGCTTCGGCCGCGAGGCCAGGGCCATCGCAATCATCACCCGCTGGCGCATTCCACCCGACAATTGGTGCGGGTACGCGTCGAGCCGCGCCTCGGCATCGGGGATACCCACCTCACCGAAGAGATCCCGCACCCGCGCACGAGCCTCACGAACCGGGACACGGTGATGGAGCCGGATGGCCTCGACGACCTGCCGACCGCAGCGTTGTACCGGGTTGAGACTGGTCATCGGCTCCTGGAAGATCATCGCGATCTCACTCCCGCGCACGCGTCGCATCTCCGTGACCGGAAGCTGGCGGACGTCGCGGCCATCGACGAGGATCTCTCCGGCATCGATCTGTCCCGGCCTGGGGACCAGCCGCATCATCGACAGGGCGGTCACCGACTTC
>JAPOLW010000254.1 GCA_029976905.1 bacterium
AGATCGCGACCCAACACCCGGGACGTGTCGTCGTCGTCGACGCCCGGGAGGACGTCGGCGCGATCGCGCTGCGCATCGCCGACGAGGTGCGACGACGGCTCGGAGCCGCCCGGTGACGCTCGACGACCTCCGCGGTCAAGAGCAGGCCGTCGGCATCCTGCGCCGCGCACTCGAGCGCGGCCGCCTCGCGCATGCGCTCATCTTCGCGGGACCCTCCGGCGTCGGGAAAAGGACGGCAGCGCACGCACTCGCTGCCGCCCTCCTCTGCCGGGAGGCTCCCGGGCGCGGCTGCGGCTCCTGCGAAGACTGCCACCTCGTCGCCACGCAGGCACACCCCGACCTCGTCCTCGAGGATCTCGAGCGCGCGCGCGAGGAGAAGCCGACGGCCACCCGGCTCTCGATCGATCAGATGCGCCGCGTGCGCTCCCGGCTCGCGATGCGAGGCGTTCGGGGCGAGCGCAAGGTGGGCATCATCGACCAGGCCGAATTGCTGACCATCGATGCGCAGAACGCCCTCCTGAAGACCCTCGAAGAGCCTCCGGGAAAGACGGCCCTGCTGCTCATCTGCCCGCATCCCGACGCGCTTCTCTCGACCATCCGGTCCCGTTGCCAATGCGTTCGCTTCGCGCCCCTGGAAAAAGGGATCCTGACCGAAATCCTGATCGGGGAAGGCGTCGAGGCGGAGAGTGCGGAGAGTGCCGCCGCACTCGCCGAAGGCAGCCTCGACCGCGCTCGCACGCTCACCGCGGACGACGGTCTGGCCTACACCCGGGAGCTTCGCGACAAGCTCGGGGCTCTGCCGGGAACCTCGATTCCGCACCTACTGGACCTCGCGGCCGAACTCGCCGGCCCACGTGGCGAAAAAGGGCGCGCCCGCCAACAGCTGAACCGCGCCGTCACTCTCGACTGGTGCCGCGACCATCTGCTCGACGCCGCGCGGGCTGTCGGAACGCCACCCGAGGACGAGACCGACGAGCCGCACGAAGGCCTCGACGAACTCCGCCGTGCGCTCCAGCGCGCCGAGATCGCCTATGCTACGACGCGGGAGTTCGAGAGGAACGCGAACGCGCACCTCGCGTGGGACCGCCTGCTTCTGGGCCTGCGCGGAGCGCGGTGACGGTCCATGGAAGAAATTATCGAGGAGAGCACCCAGGAGAGCACGCCGCCGGCCGACGTCGTCGACGTGCGCTTCCGGGTCCCAGGACGAGCGCGCGCCTTCGCCACCAAGGGAGCCGACCTCCGCCGGAACGATCTGGTGGTGGTCGAGTCGGAGCGCGGCCCGGAGCTCGGCGAGGTGGTCGGACCACCGCGACAGCGCTGGCCCGACGAACGCGAAACCCGATTGCCACGCATCCTGAGAATCGCGAGCGACGACGACATCCGTCGAGCCGATCACAATCGCCTTCAGGAACGCGCCGCCGAACGACAATTCGTCGAACGAGCCCGTGCCTTGAAGATCCCCGCCAAACTCAGCCGCGTCGACTACCGCTTCGACGGCGGCAAGGCGGTCTTCTATTTCGTGGGCCCCGACCGCCTCGATGCTCGCGGCCTGGCGCGCGACCTGGCGCAGAAGCTGCACACGCGCGTGGAGATGCGCCAACTCGGCCCGCGCGATTCCTCTCGTCTCGTGGGGGGAATCGGCCCCTGCGGCCGGGAGCTCTGCTGTAGCAGTTGGCTGCGCGAATTCGGTCCGGTCTCGATCAAGATGGCGAAGGCGCAGGACCTCTCCCTCAATCCCGCGAAACTGGCTGGAATGTGTGGCCGCCTCAAATGCTGCCTGCGCTACGAGTACGACACCTACGTCCAACTGAAGAAATCGCTGCCCCGCATGGGCCGCAAAGTGGAGAGCATCCACGGCAAAGGAGTCGTCGTCCGGCAGGTCCTCCTGAAGCAATGCGTCCTGGTCGAACTCGAGGAGGACGGCGAAGTCGTCGAGTGCTCGCTCGAGGACCTCGTCGAGAAGCGCACGGAGGAGAAGCGCTGAGCCGATGCCGCGACACGCCTACATCACCACACCGATCTACTACGTGAACGCCGAGCCCCACCTGGGCTCGACCTATACGACCGTGGTGGCCGACGCGTTGGCGCGCTTCTACCGCCAGCGAGGGATCTCGACGACGTTCCAGACGGGGACCGACGAACATGGCGAGAAGATCGCCGAGAGCGCCCGGGAAGCAGGCGTCAGCCCCCGGGAGTTCGTCGACGAAGTGGCCGCGAAGTTTCGATCGACCTGGGATTCGTGCGGCATCCAATACGACCACTTCGTGCGCACGTCCGATCCGCGACACGTCGAATTCGTCCGGGGCGTGCTCGCTCGGCTGCACGCCCAGGACGACATCTACTTCGGCTCCTACGAAGGTCTGTACTGCGTCGGTTGCGAACGGCTGTACACGGAAAAGGAACTGAAGGACGGCCTCTGCCCCGACCACCTCACCAAGCCGAGCGAAGTCTCCGAACCCAACTACTTCTTCCGCATGGCGAAGTATCAGGATGCGGTGCGAGGGCACATCGAGAAGAACCCGGGCTTCATCCATCCCGAGGGGTATCGAAACGAAACCCTCGCGATGCTTCGGGAGGACCTCGGGGACCTCTGCATTTCCCGACCGAAGGAACGTCTTTCCTGGGGCATCGAGCTTCCCTTCGACGCCGGCTACGTCACCTACGTTTGGTTCGACGCCTTGCTGAACTACGCGAGCGGCCCCGCGGCGCAGGGCCGTTTCGAGGAGGTGTGGCCGGCGACACTCCACCTCATCGGCAAGGATATCCTGAAGCCGCACGCCGTCTTCTGGCCCACCATGCTCCTGGCCGCCGGTTATCCCCTCTACGAGCGCCTCGGGGTGGGAGGATTCTGGTCCAGCGGCGGCCACAAGATGTCCAAGAGCCTCGGCAACGTCGTCAAGCCCCTGGAACTCCGCGACCGCTACGGGATGGATGCCCTACGCTACTTTCTCTTGCGCGACATGGCCTTCGGCCAGGACGCCGACTTCACCGAAGAGGCGTTGATCGTGCGGCTCAACGCCGACCTCGCAAACGGACTCGGAAACCTGGTCAGTCGCACCCTGGCGATGAGCGCCAAATACTTCGGGAGCCGGGTCCAGGCGCGCCTCCCGGCCACCGACGAAGACGCCGCTCTGGCCACCGCGTTCGCCGAAGCGCGGGTGGAACTCGACCGCCAGATCGAAAACCTCGCCTTCCACCGGGGCCTCGAAGCCGTATGGCGCGCGATCGACGCCGCCAACAAATACGTGGCCGATCAGGCCCCGTTCAAGCTCGCACGGGACGAGACCCAGCGACCACGCGTGGGGGCGATTCTCCACAATTGCATCGAATCCCTCCGCGTCGCTGCTCAACTCGTCGCACCCTTCCTCCCGGATTCGGCCGACCGAATTCGCGAAGCGCTGGGACTTCCAGCGGATCGCTTTGCAAATCTCGATCTACCCTGGGGCGAGGCCTTTGCCGACGAGCACCTTCTCGGCCCATCGATCAACCTCTTCCCACGCGTCTAGAGCGGGGAGCCGAGAGCCCTTCGCGCCCGCTCAGCGCTCCGGGCGCCGACGCCCCCCGCCCGCTCCTTCGCGACATTCCCGACAAATCCCGTAGAGCTCCATCCGGTGACGGGCGAGGACGAACCCGAGATTCGTGGCGATCTCCTCCTGCAGCAACTCCAGACGCTGATCGTTGAACTCCACGATCTTCTCGCACTTGTCGCAGATCAGATGATCGTGGTGATCTTCCTCGCTGTCGGCGTTCTCGTAGCGTGTCTGACCATCCGCGAAATGCCGCTCGTCGGCGAGTTCGCAGTCCTTCAGGAGTTTGATGGTGCGGTAGACGGTCGCGTACCCGACCCGCGGATTCGCCTTGCGAACCTCCTGGTAGAGGTCGTCGATGCTCATGTGCCGGGTCGTCGCGAAGAAGGTCTGTGCGATGGCGTCACGCTGAGCCGTGGACTTGAGGCCCTTATCCTTCAACGCACGCCGAAACGCAGCGAAGCGCTCGGACCGGGACTGCATGGGCCTGCGTTAGAAGCGTAGCGACGAATTGTCAACGCACCGCCGAGGACATCACGCCTCGGGACCACCACGAATGAGCTGCATGGCCTCCTCCGAAAGTGGAATTCCGGAGAGATCCCTCCCGTGGAGCGCGCTGAGCAGGAGGTCGACCTGGATGTCGGCCGCCAGGTCGGATTCGACGAGAAGGATTTCTTGATCGTCGAGCCGACAGAGGCCACTTCGCACGTGATATCCCACCTCTCGAAGAAGGCGCTCTCGGCGGACCCGGATTCCGATGGATTCGGCGGCGGTGCTGAGTTCGTCGATCAGGGCCTCGAGTTTCTCGTTCTTCGCCCGATCCTTCGCCGAGACCCGGCGACGTGCCGACGCCGGGGGCCGCTTCCGCGCTTTCGCTCTGGGCATCGCCGGCGCTTCTACACGGGCGAGCACGACCTTGTAAAGCGAACGGAACTAGGCCAGACACGCGCAGGGGCCGGAGGACAGCCCCGGAAGCGAGGATCTGGTAATGATCAAAAGTGTGATCGTGGGCGTCGATGGGTCCGACAATGCTCGAACAGCCCTGCGATACGCGACCTGGCTGGCTCGGCGCTTCGACGCGACGGTCACCGGGCTGCACGTCGTCGACATCGTGTCGATCGAGGGCTCCTTCTTCCACGACATCTCGGGATCGCTGGGATTCGAACCCTACCTCGATCTGACCTCGAAGATGCGCGAGGCTCTCCAGGAACGCGGAGCCGTCATCCTGGACGACTTCAGCCAGTTCTGCGGCTCCGAGGGAGTCCGCTACGAGTCGGCGCTGCAGGTCGGCATCGTTCCGACCGAAATCTGCGAGCGGGCGCGCGAAGCCGATCTCGTGGTCCTTGGCAGCCGGGGCGTCAACCAGAAGTTCTCGACCGGACTCCTCGGTGGCGTGACCGAAAGCGTGACCCGCCAATGTACCCGGCCCGTCCTGGTGACGCCGCTGGAGTTTCGCGAACCCGCCCTCCCCGTTCTCGCCTACGACGGGAGCGACCGCTCCAGCGCCGCCATGCACGTGGCCGCCGAAGTCTGCTCGAGGCTCGAACTGCCGCTGGCCGTTCTGACCGTCGGCCGGGACCCCGATCAGGGCGATCAGAAACTCGAGCAGGCCCGACGCTACCTCGGCACCTATGCTCTCTCCGTTTCGACGTCGAAGATCGAGGGCCACGCCTACGAAGCGATCCCGCGGCAGATCGCGGCCCGGGGGTACGATCTCGTCTTCATGGGGTCGCACGGCCACGGCCGCGTGATGGAATTCGTACTCGGCAGCACCACCGAGTACGTTTTGCGCAACGTCCCCTGCCCCGTCTTCCTCAATCGGTGAGGGAGCACCCCGGGGCCGTGACGCCCGAGCGGCGCCCGGACGGCTCAGTCCCCGCGGCCCGAGACCGGTTCGCTTCGCCCGTCGACGGCTGACACGGGGGAGGCGATTTCGTCTCCGCCGGCGGCCGCCGGTGCATCCTCCGCGGTGGACGGGACTGCGACGTCGGTCTCCGCATCGGCTCCGTCGACCAGGCGGCGGATGCGGGCCTCGATCTCGCGAAGCGCATTTTCGATCCGCTCCACCTCGGGGCCGACCCCCGGGACGCTGCGCATGCGACTGACCGAGTCCTTGAGCCCCTCGTCCACCCGGCGCTGGAGATCGTCGATCCGGCGGCGTGAATTCTCCAGCACCTCGTCGATGATTCTGGTTCCGGCCGACCCGTCCGGCACCAGGTCCGAAACCCGCTTCTCGGCGCGCTCGCGAATTTCGCCGAACGCCTCGATCCCCTGCTTCGTCGCCTCGGCCAGGGCGTCGAAGGGGTCCGGCGTGACGCGAGCATTGTTTTTCGTGTTTTGGAAAGTGTGGATGCGTTGCGTCTGCTGCGGGCAGGCGCGCTGGCACGGCTCCGTGCCGGAGGCACTACTGCCCCC
>JAPOLW010000255.1 GCA_029976905.1 bacterium
GATCCACGCCACCCCTGCGGGCCCGACGGCAAAGGCCGTGTCGCGCCGGGACGGCCGGGGGGGGACGCGCGATCGGCCGCAAATCGCGGCTTTTCGTGCACCAACGGGCGCCGTAGCGGATGGGATTGGTCGATGGGCGGATCGCACGTTATCGTACAGGGAGAACGAATCGGAACGAATCGCGATCCGCGGCGTGGCCGCGGGAGGAGGGATTGAAATGAGCGAAACAAACGAGTGGATCGAGCTCTCACGGGATTGTGAGGCGGCCATGGTGCCGGCCGGGAATACCGTCCTCTTGCCCAAGGGGACCAAAGCCGTGATCACCCAATCCCTGGGCGGGTCCTTCACCCTCCACGTGCCCGAGTTCGGGGGCTTGATGCGCATCTCGAACCGGGATGCCGACGCGGTAGGCCAGGAGGCCGCCGCCGAGCCCGTGGCGGCGGACGGCGACCTCGAAGCGATGGTCCGGGCGCAGCTGAAGACCTGCTACGACCCCGAGATCCCCGTCAACATCGTGGACCTCGGCCTGGTCTACGACGTCCAGATCCACGCAGGCGAAGGCGACCTGCATCGGGTCGACGTGAAGATGACTCTCACCGCCCAGGGGTGTGGCATGGGCCCGAACATCGCCGCAGACGCGCAATACAAGATCGAAAGCCTGCCCGACATCGAGAGTGCCAACGTCGAAATCGTATGGACGCCCGCCTGGAACCCGAACATGATCTCGCCCGAGGGGCGCGCCAAACTGGGCATGGACTGAGGATCGGGACATGCCGAAAGACACCCTGACCGTCGTCGACAACCGGACCGGCCGTCAATACGAGATTCCGATCGAACACGACACGATCGCCGCCGCCGATCTCGCACAGATCCGCACGAGCGAAGAGGGGCCCGGGCTGCGGAGCTTCGACGTCTCCCTGGCCAACACCGCCTCGTGCAAGAGTCGCATCACCTACCTCGACGGAGAGAAGGGGGTCCTGCGCTATCGCGGATACCCGATCGAGGAACTCGCCGAGCGAAGCAGTTTCCTGGAGGCAGCCTACCTGATCGTGAAGGGCGAACTGCCGTCGACCTCCCACTTTCAGATGTGGCGGCACAACATCAAGATGCACACCATCGTGCACGAGAATGTGAAGCGCTTCATCGAAGGATTCCGATACGACGCCCATCCGATGGGCATCCTCATCGGCACCGTCGGTGCCCTGTCCACGTTCTACCCGGACGCAAAGGAAATCGATTCGGACGTTTCGAGGCGCGTCCAGGTGCGCCGACTCATCGCAAAACTCCCGACGATTGCCGCCTGCACCTACCGCCACAGTCTCGGTCTTCCTTACGTCGCGCCGAACAATGAGCTCAGCTACACGGGCAACTTCCTTTCGATGCTCTTCAAAATGACCGAGTTGAAGTACCGGCCCGATCCGATTCTCGAACGGGCACTCGACGTGCTCTTCATCCTGCACGCCGACCACGAGCAGAATTGCTCGACGACGACCGCACGGGTGGTCGGAAGTGCGCATGCCGACCCCTACTCCGTGGTCGCCGCCGCGGCGGCCGCACTCTCGGGGCCGCGCCACGGAGGCGCGAGCGAGAGCGCGGTTCGGATGCTGCACGAGATCGGATCGGCAGCGAACGTGCCCGCCTTCATCGAATCGGTGAAGCGTGGGGACCGGCGCCTCATGGGCTTTGGCCATCGCGTGTACAAAAATTACGACCCTCGGGCCCGCATCATCAAGAAGATCGCCTACGAGGTCTTCGAGGTCACGGGCCGCAACCCCGTGATCGACGTCGCCCTCGAACTCGAGAAGATCGCCCTCGAGGACCCCTACTTCGTCGACCGTCGCCTCTACCCCAACGTCGACTTCTACTCGGGGACGATCTACGAGGCCATGGGATTCCCGCTCGCGATGTTCCCGGTGCTCTTTGCCATCGGCCGCACCGCCGGTTGGGTCGCCCAGTGGGCGGAGATGCTCGACTTCGACGAGCGCATCGCACGGCCACGCCAGATGTATCTCGGCCACGACCTACGGTCCTACGTGCCCCTCGACCAGCGCGACGACAGCAGCGAACTCGAAACGGAGATCAGCGGCCCCTACTGAGCGCCCGCAAAGATGTCCGGCGACAGATCGGGCGGGTTGACCTTCCAATCGAGAACCCTCTCCCGCATCAAGGGCACCCCATCGAGGCGGTATTCGCCACGATGGGGAAGCCGATAGCCGTCCACGGAGCGGAAATCGGAGAAGGTTGCATCGAGGAGGCCCGCTCCGATCGGCGCCAACGCCACCGGTCCACGGGCCCCCACGAGCAGCGTGCTTCGGTCGAAAAAGAGTTCGAAGGAGGTCTGGGAACCGGCAAACCGGGCGCGCAGGCCACGAGCCACCCCCGGCGGCAGATCCCCGGCGGGCACCTCCTCCCAGTGGACCTCCTCGGTCCGGAGGACGTCGAGCGAGGTCACGGCGAACCACTGGGCCTGACTGCGCACGGCATCGTCGGCGGACGTCGCGGGCAGCAGAGCCCCGCCGAGCTGATGACGGGCCGTCTCGCCGTCGAAGAGCAGAATCTGTTCTTCCCCGAAGGTGTGCAGCGACCAACGAAAGGAATCCGGGGCGCGGTAGGCCAGTGCCCAACTCCACTGGCCCGGGATGCCAGCCTCGACGTCGGCCTCGACTTCCTTGCGGTACGATTCGATCGCGCCGCCACGCGCATCGATCGCTCGTTCGACCAGGTTCGGGCTGCAGCCGGCGAGGAAGAATACGAGGACGGACCATCGCCCGAAGCGCTTGCCGCTTTCTTCGTTTCCGGGGATCATCTATCCCATTCTCCTTGTTCACGTCGCGCACGAAATGGGGGGCGACCGCCGCACGCTGGATGACCGTCGTTCTGCTCGTTGGAACGGCCGCCTGCAAGTCCGCGACGACCTCGCCGTTGCAGTTGGCCCCGGACCCGACACCACCCGGCCGTTGGAGCGAAGCCTCCATCGAAAACGGGTGGATCACCGTGACCGTGGGGTTGCCCCACCATGGCGACGGGCCGTACGCGGTGGTCTTGAACCCCATCGTTCCAGCCCGACTGCTGCTCGCCCGGGGCATCGGCGTCGCCCGTTGGCGCACGAACTGGAGTCTGCTCGAGCCCTTATCGAACAAAGAAGAGCCGCGGCCGACGGCCTCGGCCGCAAACGCGCGGAAGGTCGGCGTCTGGCTTTTGCAGTCCAACCGGCCCGGAAACGTCGGGCGGGCCTATTTTCAGATCATCAGCCAAGAAGCCCATCAAAGCCTTCCCCGGGTGATCGACCATCTCCGGACGATGCCGGACATCGATGCCGGACGCCTGGCCATCAACGGCAGCTCCACCGGTGGCTTCACGGCCCTGCAGGCCATGGCCGAGGAGCCTCGCCTCGCCGTCGCCGTCGTTCAAGTCGCCAGCGGCGACTATCGCTGCTTCCTGCGTTCCTCATCGCTCGCGCTCGATGATCGCGGCGAATGGCTGGTCGACGGTCGGATGGTGCTCGACGACGACTACGAACTCGAGATCGCTGCCATCGACCCCATCGGGCGCGCCGGAAATTTCCCGCCGCGCCCGTTGCTCCTGCTCAACGGCGCCGAGGACCGCGCGATCCCGGCGGCGTGCGTCCACCGGACGGCACAGGCGCTCGAAGCGGCCTACGCGGAGCAGGAGCTCCCTGACCGATTCGAATGGGTGGAGTTCGAGGAACACGGTCACACCCTTCCCGCCGAGGCCCAGGAGGTCATCCTCGACTTTCTCGAGCGGCGCCTCTCGGTGCCCAAGGCGCTCCGTGGCCGGGGTTGAGCCCCGGCGAAGCCACTCAATTCTCGCCGGGCCCGGCCCCCCGGGGCGCCATCAAGCGGCGGGTCGCCTTCTTGAGAAAGGCGGCGTGCATCCCTTTGGTCTCGGTGGCAAAGGGCTCGGCGCCGAGAACCCGGCGCGTGAGGGAGGCCGATACGAAGTGGCCGAAAAGCAGGCCATACATCGCAAGGATCACGAACGGGATCTCGGCCTCCCGCCAATTCTCGCGCAGCGCCGGCACCGCAGCCACCATGGCGCCCCGACCCGCTTCGACGATCGGGCGCAACCACTGCTCGGCCATGCGCTCCAGGTAGGGCCCGTCGTCGAGAATCTCGCGCTGCAAGAGCTTGGGGAGATGAGGCGTGCGCCAGAGCTGCTCCACGAGTTCATCGAGGAACTCGTCGCTGGTCTCCTCGGAGAGGTCCAACTCGCGGGCTCCGCGTTCGAGCAACACCCGGATCGGCGTGAGGCCCCGCTCCAGAACCGCATCGTAGAGGGCCCGCTTGTTCGAAAAGTGGTTGTAGAGGCTGGCCTGGTTCAGCCCGACCCGACCCGCAATCTCCCGGACCGAAACCGCGGCAAATCCGCGCGCGGCGAAGAGTTCCTCCGCCACGTCCAGAATCTTCGTCGCCGTGGAGGACGCCCCATCCGGCGCGTCGGTTCCGGGAGGAAGCGATGCACGGTCGGCCACCGGACCGGGGTATCAGACTGCGCTGCGGGCTCCAATCCATTACCCGGTTCTGTGCCCTGCGCCGGCCTGCTATCCTCGACGAGATGAGTGGAAAGCGCGGCTTGCAAGCGGGCGACCTCGAGCGCGCAGCCGCGCACGGCCTGGACGAAGCGACCCTTTTCCGACAACTCGATTTTCTCGACCGACCGCCCCCATCCATCTCACTCGACCGGGCGTGCCATATCGACGACGGCATCCTCCGGATCACCGAGGGAGAGATCCCGGAGCTTCTATCCGCACATCGCGAGGCCGCTTCCACCGGCCGCACCGGGTACTTCGTACCCGCCTCGGGGGCCGCGACGCGGATGTTCAAGAGCCTCGCCCGCTTGCGAGACGAGGGCTGCCCGGAGCGTGCCGTGCTCGAGAAGAGTCCCGACGCGGACGCGAGGGAAACGCTGAAGTTCTTCGCCGGAGTCGAACGTTTCGCCTTTCGCGATGACCTTCGCGCGACGCTTGCGGCCCGCGACCACGTTCTCGCCAACTGTCTGGAGCGGGGTGCCGTTCAACCCCTGCTCGAGGCTCTTCTCGACGCCGAGGGACTCGATTACGCGCACACGCCCAAGGGCCTGCTTCCCTTCCACCGCTACCCGACGGGAGCGCGCACGGCTTTCGAAGAACATCTCGTCGAGTCGATCGGCCTCGCTGCGGATGCCCGGGGCCGGACCCGATTGCACTTCACGGTCTCGCCCCAACACCGCGACGCCTTCGATACCCGTCTGCGCCAGAGCCGCGCGACCATCGAGCCGATGTTTTCCGCCTCGCTCGAGGTCGGCTTCTCGACCCAGAAGAGCTCGACGGACACCATCGCGGTCGACATGGACGGACGCCCCTTCCGCGACGGGGACGGGGAGCTTCTCTTTCGCCCCGGTGGCCACGGCTCCCTGATCGCAAATCTCGCCGACCTGGCCCGGGACGGCGCCGACCTTCTGTTCGTCAAGAACATCGACAACGTGGTCCACCAGGACTTCCGGGAAACCGTCCTGCGCTGGCGCCGCATCCTGGCTGGATCGCTCGTGCGCTTGCAGAGTCGGCTCTTCTCCGCCCGTCGGGACCTCGACGACCCGACGGACCGCGCCGCGGCCGTCTCGCGGGCCCGTGGGGTGCTCCGTGCAGAACTGGGAATCGACGTGGCGGGAGCCGACGACGACCTCGACCACGCCGTGGCACTCCTGCGAGCCCGGCTCGACCGTCCCACCCGCGTCTGCGCCGTCCTGCGCGCCGAAGGGGACCCGGGCGGCGGTCCGTTCTGGGTGCGCGAAGCCGACGGAACCACCTCGAGGCAGATCGTGGAGACCGCACAGATCGATACGGGGACTCCCGATCAGCGGGATGCCCAGGCCGGAGCGACGCACTTCAGCCCCGCGGACATGGTTCTCGGCCTGCGCGACT
>JAPOLW010000256.1 GCA_029976905.1 bacterium
CACGTGGACCACGTCGGCGGTGTCGATCATCTCCGCGAAGACGGTACCGAGATCGTGGCGCACGCCCTCAACCAGGAGCACCAGGCGTACGATGGTCGTATCCAGCCGTTTCGAACGATGCGAAGCTACTTTGCGTTTGCCGACGCGATCGACGCGGCCGGCCGCGATCCCGAGGCGCGCCGACTCGCGGGGGCGGCGCGCCAATCGGTTCCCGTCCCCACCCGGACATTCGAGGACCACCACAGGCTTTCGCTCGGCGGGCTGGAGTTGGAGCTCTTCTGGACTCCCGGGGGCGAGACCCGCGACTCGCTGGTGATCTGGCTCCCCCAACATCGGATCTGCTTTACGGGCAATCTTTTCAGCGCCCTCTTCGGTCACATCCCAAATCTCGTCACGATCCGGGGGGACCGCTACCGGGATGCGCTCGAGTTCGTCTCCTCGGCGCAGCGGGTGCTCGACCTCGAGCCCGAGCTTCTTCTGGTCGGTCACGGAGGGCCGGTCGAGGGGGCTGCCCTGATCCGCGCCGAGATCGAGCGGGTCCGCGACGCGACGCAATATCTCCACGATGCAGTCGTCGAGGGCATGAACGCGCAGAAGACCGTCTTCGAGCTCATGCGTGAGATCGAACTGCCGCCCGCGCTGGCGGTCGGGCAGGGGTACGGCAAGGTCTCCTGGGACGTGCGCGCGATCTGGGAGCATTACGCGGGCTGGTTCCACCAATCCTCGACGACCGAGCTCTACGCGGAGTCGCCTCCGACGGTCTACGGCGAGTTGGTCGAGCTGGCCGGAGGGCCGGATCCCGTCGCTGCGCGCGCGCGCGCGCAGCTCGACGCGGGAGAGGCCCTGGCCGCGATCCACCTTGCCGAAGTCGCCCTGGCGGTCGACGACAATCATCGTGAGGCGCTCGAGACGCTTCGCGATGCCCATCGACATCTCGAAAACCGCAGCGAGAACTTCTGGGAGACCAAGTGGTTGCGTCACCAGATCGCCGGGATCGAAAAAAAGCTCGCCTAAAGCGCAGGAGCCCCCATGCCCGAAGACATTCGCATTACCGATCTCCTCGAGCCCGAGCTCAACGAGTTCCAGCGGGCCGCGCAGGCCTATGGGGACAGCCTCGAACTCGACTTCACCGTCGACGGCATTCTCGAGGACGCTCGTCGTGCGACGGGGCTCGACGACTTCGGCCCCGACGATTACCTCGAGCGTCTCGGCCTTCTGGTCGATGAGTGGTCGAACGATGACGGGCTCACGGGTATCGGGCGCCTCACCCTATGGAACAAGCTCACGCTCTTTGCCCGCAACCGCCTTCTCATCCAGGATCACCTGAGGCGTCATCCCGCGGTGCACGACGTCTCGATCGAGCGCCCGATCATCGTGGCAGGGCTTCCCCGGTCCGGCACGACCCATCTGCTGAATCTTCTCGCCGCCGATTCGCGAAAGCATTCCCTGCCCCTGTGGGAATCCTACGAACCTCTTCCGATGCCCGGCGAGAGCCCTCTCGCGGACGGGACCGACCCGCGCTATGCGCGTTGCGCCCAGCAGTGGGAGGCCATCCAGAAGACGGCGCCCTTCCTGCCCGCGATGCATCCGCTCGACCCCGACCACATCCACGAAGAACTCGAACTCATGGGGCCGGACTTCGCGTCCTACAACTTCGAGTGGCTGGCACTGTCCCCGCGCTGGCGCGACCATTACTACGCACACGACCAGACGCCGCATTACGCCTACATGAAGACGGTCCTGCAGATCCTACAGTCGAAACGGGGACCGGGGCGTTGGGTTCTCAAGTGTCCGCAGCACCTCGAGCAGCTTCCGGTGCTCCTTCGGACCTTCCCGGATGCGACGATCGCGATCACCCATCGCGACCCGGTCTCGGTCATTCAGTCGGCCGTGACCATGCTCGCCTACGGGCAACGCAACGGTCGCAAGAAGGTCGAGGCGAGGCGATTGATCGAGTACTGGAGTGATCGGGTGGAGCATCTCCTGCGCGCCTGCGTGCGCGATCGACCGGCGATCCCCGAAGCCCAGAGCATCGACGTCCCCTTCCACGAGTTCATGGCCGATGATCTCGCGATGGTCGAGAAGATCTACGAAAAAGCGGGTGATCCGATGGGTGGGGAGACGCGCGCGGAGTTGCGGGCCTTCCTCGACGATCATCCCCGCGGCAAGTACGGGCGGGTGATCTACGACCTGGCTGGAGACTTCGGCGTCGACCCCGATGAACTCCGTGAGCGCTTCGCCTTCTACTTCGAGGCTTTCCCGGTGCGCCGGGAAACGTCCTGAACCCCGAGGGGTCCGCCCGTCCCCGATGGTCGAGCGCGGTACGCTAGAGTTCGAGGGCGGCGCGAAATCCGTCGTGGATGGCACCCTCGATGTAGCCGACGCCGCCGACGTCGCCGACCCGGAGGACCGGGATCCCGGACGCTTCGAGGGCGTGGGCCGCCTCGTCGTTGGATGCGAGTCCGGTCGCCAGGACGACCGTGTCGGCGGGGATCGTCTCTTCGACCGGTTCGCCATCGGGGCGATCGTGGACCTGGAAGCGCACCGTGTCCTCACCGATGTCGAGCACTCTGGCGTCGCTCACCAATCGTACGCCCGCCTCGCGCAATTCGTGGAGGACCCGCCAGCGCCGAGGATGGGCCATCTCGGCGGCCAGGACGGGACCCTCTTCGAGGACCACGACCTCGCGGCCGCGCTCGGCCAGAAAGTCGGCAAGCTCGGCCCCGACCAGGCCGCCGCCGATCACCACGCAGCGTTTGCCCACGGGCATGTACGCACGGGACGCCTCGCGCAGCCGGGCCGGGTCGGCGGCGATCCCGGTGAGTCGGCCCGCGGCGACCGCCAGTCGTCCGGTCAGCGACAGCTTTCCCGAAGCCGATTCGCTGTCCTGCCCGGTGAGGAGGGCGCGTAGGTCGTTGCCATCGAAAACGTGATCGCGGTCGGCTCCCGGAACGTCTGGGCGCACACGCCGCGCTCCTGCAGCTGCGATGACGACGTCGGCGCGCCACGCCCGGATCGTTTCGGCATCTGCCTCGCAGTCGGTGTGGACGTCGATCGGTAGCGTGCGCATCTGCTCTTCGTACCAACGCAAGAGCCTCTCGTTGGGCTCGTAGACCAGGGCCGCAAAGCGCAGAGTGCCGCCGAGCTGCGCGGACTTCTCGTAGAGCGCGACCTCGTGACCGCGCAGAGCAGCGACGCGCGCGGCTTCCATGCCGGCGGGGCCGCCGCCGACGATGAGAACGCGCCGCGGCGCACTCGAGCGGGTGCGGGTTGCGGCGGCGCGCTCGAGCTCCAGACCGGTCACAGGGTTCACCGCGCAACGCACGCGACGATCAAAGAAGGGTTGTGCCACGCAGACGTAGCAGTAGATACAGGGGCGGACGTCTTGTGGTCGACTGGTGGCGAGCTTCGCAGGGAGTTCGGGGTCGGCCAGAAGTTTGCGTCCCATCGAGACCACGTCTGCTTTCCCTTCGGCGATGATTCGGTCTCCCGCCTCGGGTTCGATCCGCCCGACGGCGATGACCGGTACGTCGACGCGTTCCTTCACGGCCGCCGCGAAGTCGACGTAGCCCGACTCTGCATGCACGATGGGGCCGAGAGTGAAGCCGGCACCGATGGGATTGGCATAGGCGCTGACGTGGATTGCGTCCGCGCCAGCGGCCGCCGCAAGCTCTGCGGTGCTCTGGGCATCTTCGAGGCAGATGCCGTTTTCGACGCCGAACTCCGCGGCGTCGATGCGGCACCAAACGGTGAAGTCGGCTCCCGCACGATCCTTGCAGGCACGGATCGTGTCGCAGAGCAGCCGGGAGCGATTCTCCACCGATCCGCCCCAGGCGTCGTTGCGGAAGTTCCAGGCGGGCGAGAGAAATTCGGAGAAGATGTACCCGTGGGCGGCGTGGATCTCGACGGCGTCGAATCCAGCGCGACGGGCACGCAGGGCGGCATCGGCGAAGTCGTCGATCAAGGCTTCGATGTCCGCAGCCGTGGCGACGTGGATGGTGGGTTGCCCGCCGGCCGCCTTCCCCATGAGCGTCATCTCTTCGATGGTGAGATCGAGCGGGCCGCTCGGGAAGCCTTTCTGTCGCGGCTCGGACGGCATGAGCAGGGGACGCCCTTCGCGTGTGTCGAAGCGGCCGACTTTTCCGTGGTGGGCGAGTTGGATGGCGATCTTCGCGTCGTGGCGGTGGACGGCGGCGGTGAGCGCACGGAGTCCGGGGAGATATCGGTCGTCGGAGACCGCAATCTCGTTGGCGGTGTTGGCGCCGCGTGGGTAGCAGGCGGCCGTGTTCTCGGTGATGAGAAGCCCGGCTCCCCCACGGGCCCTCTCTTCGTAGTAGGCCACGACCGGTTCGCGGATCGAGCCATCCGCCTCGACGATTTCGACCCCCATGGGCGCCATCGCGATCCGGTTTTTGAGTTCGACCGTGCCGATTCGCGTCGGGGAGAGAAGAGGGCGCAGCATGTACGAGGCATACCACACCAGGTCCTGCGGGCGCGCTTGCCCCCGGGGCCTATCCAGATGGTATGCCTGCCGGATGTGGTCGTCGCGACGCACTCTCTTCCTCGTGTTGCTCTTTGGTGTAGCGGACATCGCATCGGCCGTGGGCGCCCGTCCGTACGCGATCACCGAGGAGCGTGAGGTCTGTGCCGATTACACGTCCTTGCGTCGTCCCTTCTTTGGCGACACCCACGTCCATACGGCCTACTCGTTCGACGCGCGGGGCCAGGATACGCGCAATACGCCCCGGGACGCCTATCGCTTCGCGCGCGGCGAGGCCGTGGGCATCCAGCCCTACGACGATGCCGGGAAACCGACCCGTACGATCCGCATCGACCGCCCTCTGGACTGGACGGTGGTGACCGACCATGCCGAGTTTCTCGGGGAGGTACGCATCTGCCGTACCCCCGGAACCTGGAGCTACTGGCACCCGGCCTGCGTCGTGCACCGGAATTCCCCGCAGGGCAACCTGATGATGCTGGCCGCGTACGGCCTGATCTCGAAAGGCCGATGGGGAATCTGCGGAGACGAGGGCGAGGCCTGCTTCGACACCGCGCGTGGCGTCTGGGCGGAAATCCGTGAGGCGGCCGAGGAGGCCTACGATCGCAGCCGCGCGTGTCGCTTCACGAGTTTCGTCGGCTATGAGTGGACGGCCACGGTGGGGGAGGGAAATAATCTCCACCGAAACGTCATCTTCCGCAACGAAAAGGTTCCCGATCTGCCGACCAGTTGGATCGATACCCCTTCGGCCATGGATCTGTGGCGCCACTTCCAGGAGGACTGCATCGATGGGATCGACGGCTGCGACGTCCTCACGATCCCGCACAACTCCAACCTGAGCGCCGGTCTGATGTTCGAGACGGCGCGGATCGCCACCCCGACCATTCCCGGGCCCATCGACGGGGAGGAGGCCGCCATCCGGGCGCGTTGGGAGCCCTTGGTGGAGATCATGCAGCACAAGGGAGATTCGGAGTGCGACCCGCTTTCGAGTCCGGTCTGGGGAGATGACGAAGCCTGCGGCTTCGAGAAGCTGGCCTACGACCGTTTTGGCGCCAAGACCTCGAGCGTTGCGACCTTCCAGCGGGCGGCCCCCGCGAATTTCGTGCGCGATGCGCTCAAGCGTGGACTCCGCCTGGAGGGAGATCTGGGCGCAAATCCCTTCAAGTTCGGCATCATTGCATCGACCGATACCCACATTGCCGCCCCCGGCCTGGTCGCGGAGAAGGGGCACCCCGGGCATGGAGGTGCGGGAAAAGGGGGCGGGGCGGCTTCGGCCAACGATTTCCCCGATGACTTCGAATTCAGTCCCGGCGGTCTCGCGGTCCTCTGGGCCGAGGAGAATACGCGCGATGCGCTTTTTGCCGCCATGCAACGGCGGGAGGCG
>JAPOLW010000257.1 GCA_029976905.1 bacterium
CTGCACGAGGACCTTGAGCTTCGATTCGATTGCCTTCTGCGAACAGTCGATGAAGCGCTCCGCGCAATCCCCTCCCTGCAGCAGATACGCCTCTCCCGCGGCGACCCCGGCAAGCCGCGCCCGCAGAGCCCGGATCTCACCCGCCGAGACCAGAGGCGGGAGCTCCGCCAGCACCCCCAGAGCGACTTCCAACGCAGCGGGGTCGGCATACTCGGGCTGCTGTTGGATCGGAAAGCTCCGCCATGAACGACGATCCCAGCCCATCCTCATCTCCCACGTGTCCCGGACGAACCTCCGGGTTCGTCCCTCTACGATATCCGGATTTCGCGACGTTGACAGCGGGCGGGTCGACACGGCGGGGCCCCTTAGATCCGACCGCCACGCGCCTCGACCCGGGCGCCGTAGGCGCGCGCCAATCCGTTCGCGCTCAGCCCGTGGGCAACGATGCTGAGGGCGATGGTCCACGAGATCGTCGTGATGATCGTATCGATTGCCTCGCCCGGTGGCAGTGCATCGAGCGCCATCACGGCAAAAACGACGGTCGCCAGGCCGCGGGGACCAAACCAGCCCAGAAAGAGGACCGTGTCCGCATGGAGGCGATCGAGCACGAGGCAGAAAAAGACCGGCACCATCCGCACCACGGTGAGACTCGCAAGCGCATAGACCACCGCCTCCCAGCGAAGGTGTGCGAAGAGATAGGTGGGCAGAATCGTGCCAAAGGCGAACCACGTGACCAAAGCAAGCGCATCCGCGGTCCCCTCGGCAGCCGCAAGGAAATCCTCTTTGTGCTCCCGAGCCAGTCCACCGAACGTCATGCCCCCGGCGAAGCTGGCGATGAAACCGCTGCCGCCCATCCATTGCGCCAAACCGAAGCAGAGAAGAGAGAGCGCAATGATCGGAATCTGTAGCCAGGTTCCCGCAACCCAGCCGCGAGCCGCACACGTCTTCAAGGCGTTTGCCCCCGCAGAACCAAGCCCAAGGCCCACGATCGCGCCGATTCCGATGACGGAAAGAGGGAGGCGCAGGAGCATGCGGCCCGCCTCGCCCTGCTCTACCGAGCCGGCGGCCAGGGCGAGAAAAAGGAGAAGGACCGGAACACAAATGCCGTCGTTCAGGCCACTTTCGACGTTCAGACTTTCGCGGACCTGCGCCGGTACGGCCGGGTTGCTCACGACGGCCTTGCCCAGAGCCGCATCGGTCGGTGCCAACATCGTGGCCAGCAACGCAATCTCGAAGAAGCCCAGATCCTCGAAGAGCACGACACCGACGCCGAACCCGGCCGCGATGGTCAGCGGAAGACCGATCAAGAGCAGACGGGTCGGAAGTTCGCGAACGCGCCGCAGGATCCCGAGATTTGCGGTCGCAGAGTCCGTGAACAGGCAGACGGCAAGAGCGAATTCCGCCAGGATGCGCAGGCCCTCGCCCTCGATGTCGAAATCGACGAAATCGAGCCCCCGGGGGCCGACCAACATCGCCACGACGACATAGACGAGCGCACCACTGATCGGCGTCCGCGCCAATCGCGAGGCGATCAGGCTATAGGCAAAGACGAACGCGGCGACGACCGTCAGCAGGCGATATTCCGACACCGGATCCATTCTCTCCGTTCAACGCTTCGCCATCGCGCAACGCATTCAGGCGCCCGCTAGTTCGCGGCGCGGACCTCGCCCAGATCCCACGGTTTGCGCCGCGCCAATTCGTCGAGAGTGGCCCACCCCTCGTCGAGCTGACCCCGCTTCGCGTCGACCACGCGCCAATGCAGCGTATTGCGGAGTAAGGGTTGCGCCTCCACCATGATCGCGCGCAACTCCCCGTCTTCGAAGCCACACTCCTTCTGAATCACCTCGAGGAGACGTTCGTTCCCGAGATGCCCTTCACCGAAATTCCAACCGAGTGCCATCGCCGAAACCATCTCGCCATCGACGTACTGATACTCGTGGAAGGGACGACCCCCGAGGGCACGAGGCAGGAGAAGACCGAGCACGCGCCCCTGGAGATGCATGGTGCGAAAGGCAAGATAGCCGGCGTCGGTGCGCAGGGCCTCGCGGGGGGGAAGCAGCGCCTGAAGTTGCTCGAATTGCAGTGGTGCAACGCGCTTGATCGCGGCGAGCTTCTCGTAGCTGCCTTCATGGAAGAGCCACGCATTCCAGGCCCAGTTCCCGGCGTAGTAACGCATCGAGATCAGAAAGGAGACCGCGTGCGGCACGAGGTTGCCGAGCAAGGGCAGAATCAGGAGGACGACCACGAGATAGGCAGAGAGCGGCAGCGAGCCGACGGTGAACAAACCCACCCCGGGATGTCCGACGAAGAGGAAGAACGCAGCGTAGACACTCAGGATGTTCCACTCGAAAACCGCCGCGAGCGGCAGATTGCTCAGAATGAAGCCGTGCAGGAGCAACACCCAGACCATTGCGATGGACTGAAGCGGCCCCGGTCCGGTGACGAAGAGCAGGGTCAGCGGTGCGGCGAATTCGAGAAAGGTACCCGCGTGCGCCATCCCCTTGGCCAGACGGGAGGGCTGCAGATCGTCGGGATAGGAAACGAAGAGCCGGCGGCGAAGCCAGCTGCTTTTGAGCAAGGGGTTGTTCGCGGTCATGATCGGAACCACGTAGGCAAACGCCACGGTCAGCTTGCTCACGCCCGCCCAGAACCAAATGGCGAGCTGGACCCACTTCGCCCCGGCGATCCAATCCGCCGCCAGGCCGAAACAAACGAGCATCGCGAAGTGATGCTCCACCCGGGCCGCGAGCGGAATCGTCTTGTCGGCCAACGCACATAGCGGCATCAGGACGAGCAGCGGGTAGAAATCGACGGGCGCAAGAGTCGGTTGTACCAGGGTGTACAGAAGAGCGGCGACGAACCCGCCATAGAGGAGCACGTCGAGGATCGTGCGCCGATGTCCTCCCAGTAGCGGGAGACGAGGGAAGGGAGCGAGCTTCACCGTCCCGGGGCGCAGGAAGTGCAGGAATGCGGTGTGCGGTGGCCACATCCGGCCTCCGAGCGGACCGCTCATGCAGCCGAAGCCGGTGACCTCGAACAGGCTCGCCCAGAGGAAGGCCTTCTGGAAGGCGATCCCCTCGAACCACCACGACGTAAGATCTCGCGGGTCGCCGAGTCCGGGCGTGAAGGAGGCAAAAAAGAACCAGCCTCCGATGAAGAGCAGAACCTTGAGGGCGTGGTACGCGTAACCGATCCATGGGAGGCCGATCCCCTCGAGGACGAAGCCCTCGCAACTGATCCGCGTCCGCTCCGTGAAGTTCTTCGTGGCCCAGACTTCGGGAGCAAAGGCATCCGAAGGTGCACTCTCCGCCATGACCCCGGTCTATGTTCCGATCCGAGGCCGTAGACAAGCCCCGGCCGTATTTCGCGCCAAACGCTAGACACCCTCCGGCGTCGTCGCCTTCCCGTTTGGAGGCAAGCGCTTGAGATAGATGTCGACCCTTTCGATGCGACCGTTCTCATCGAATTCGAAGGCAAGCGCCTCCGGGTGCTCGACGGACTGCCCCCGGCGGTCGAGCCATTCCGAGAGCCGTACCCAAAGTCCGCCGTCGCGGATGTCGTCGATCCGGTGGATCTTCAGGTCGTAGTTCGGGAGCGAGGACACCACGCGCGCCAGGAACCCGACGTACTCCTCGCGACCCTCGACGACATCTCCGTAGGGTCCGATGCGACGAACGTGCGGAGACAGATAGTCGCCCAGAGCGGCGAAGTCACCGCACCGCAGGGCCTCGAAGTAGCGCTCCAGGGTTTGTCGGGGCTTCATGGGTGTGGACTCCAGCTCATCCGGTGTCGCTTTCCCACGCCCCGAAACCGATCCGGCCGCGACCATGCGTGCGCGCCCACTCTGGTCGTACCCGGGGGTGTCGTCACGAGCGGCATTGCTCCCATAGCCTTGCGCACATCGTTGAACGCGTTGCCACTGCCTGGAGCGCGCCAAAAGGCGGGCGAGGAATTGCTTGCTCGAGTCTCCTTGGATGGAGGGGTTTGGGGGGTCGGAACGCGTCGGCGGGGGGCGCCACCCGCGAGACGTCAGGCGGGTCGATTGCCTCGAGAGTCACGAGAGCCCAGGCGGGTCGACTCCCGCGGGACCTCGCCGCTTCGGCCTGAGGCCCCTGCCGGAAAGCGTCGGGGCCCCTGCCGGAAAGCGTCGGGGCCCCTGCCGGAAAGCGTCGGGACCCGCGACTTGATGTCCCCGCGCCACTCAGTACACAGTTCGAGTCGTGAGCCACGGGTCCGGGCGAACATCGACCAGAGGGAGCCGATCGGGGTCGGAGCGTTCTCCGATCGCCCGACCGTGGAGCCCGCCGTGAACGCGCTTTTCCCACACCGGCAACCAGGGGCGTCGTGGGTTGGGAAGATCCTGCAAAACTCTGCGGATCTCGGACACGGGTGTTTTGCGAAGATCGGGACTCGATGACGCACTTCCAAAAGGATTCGGCAAATCCGAGCGTCGACCCGATCGAACGCTACCGCTTCGCCCTGCTCGCCCTCATCCTGTTGGCCGCCGTTGGTTTCGCGTCTCCGTGGTTCGCGCGCGCGGTCTATCACAGCGACGAATATCGCACGATGGGACGCAGCCTCGCGCTTCTGGGTGGAGACATCTTTCTGGAAGAGATTCCAAGCCAGAAACCGCCCCTCTTCTACATGGTCCTCGCCAGCGTCTACGGCCTCCTTGGAGTCTCCGAGACGGTAGGCATCACCGTCGGAACCCTCTCCTCGCTCGGAATCCTGGTCGCCGTCTTTCTCCTCGGTGAACGCCTCTGGGACGGAACTCGCGCCGGTTTGCTGGCCGCTCTTCTGGTGGCGCTCGCCCCGATGGAGATCCTGTTCACACCAACGCTCTTCCTCGATCCTCCGATGATCCTGCTTGGACTTCTGGCGTGGCTCGCCGCAGCCTACGGCCGCCCACCCCTCACTGGATTCCTGCTCGGTCTCGCCTTTGCGACCAAACAGCAGGGCATCCTCTTCGCCGGCCTCGCCCTGCCCACTCTCTTTCTCCTGCACAGGCGCGAGGGCGTCCGCCCCCTGGTGGTCGCCGCGGCGGCGATGCTCGGGACGGGAGGCCTCGCCATTCTGTGGAGCGCCGGCAACACCGAGGCACCCTTCCATTTTCTGGCCGGCCAGATCGAAAACGAGCAGAAGATCATCGGGAAGTCCCTTCTCGTTCTCCCCTGGCAGGAAGGCTGGGGGATCCTCGCCACCCGCTTTGCGGGGTGGTGGCAGGTCCTGGAGGTCTCGACGATCGCGCCGCGCGCCGCCCTGGTCGGCCTCGGCGTTCTGCTTCTATTCGTGATCCGCCCGCCCGATCCGGACCATCCCGATGCCCGACCACGCCGTGGTATCGACCTGCTCCTCCTTCTTTGGATCTGCGCAATCGTGGCGCTGCACGTCGTGGTGCGCTTCCGCTTGATCGACCGCTATCTCCTCCCCGTTGTGCCCGTCCTGGCGCTCGCAAACGCCCGTGTCCTGGTCGCGGGCCTCGCCGACAAGCGCCGCTGGATTGCCCGCGGCCTGGTCCCACTCATCCTTCTCTTCGTCCTCATCGCCACGGCGACGCGCCTGCCCCAACTGGATCAGGTCGGCGTCCTGGAGAACGGCCGTCGGATCGGCGTTCTCTGGAGACAGCGCACCGACATGAAGATGACGCTGCAAGCACTCGACGAAATCGCCGCGCCAGACGACGTGATCGCATGCGAGCATTACGTTTGTCATCCCGCGCGCTTCTGGCTGTGGCCGCGCACCGATGTGCCCCAGGTCTTCGATGCCATCGAGCTTCTGCAGAAACCCGGCCAGCGGCGCTTCATCGTCTGGGCTGCCGAACGAAACATGGACCGCCTGATGGAGAGCCTCGGCGATGGGT
>JAPOLW010000258.1 GCA_029976905.1 bacterium
CGTCATCACGCGCGGCATCTCGTGAACGTGTGCGGCCTTTTCGGGAGCGAGCCGGCTTTCTCCCGTGAACGTCCGGAAATAGGCGCGAAAGACGTAGAACGCCGTGAAGCCGGCCGCGGTGGTGCCGAGCAGCCAGACGAAGGTGTGGCCACTGACGAAAGCCGCCTCGAGCACCATGTCCTTGGAGAAGAACGCGGCAAAGCCCGGCACGCCCGCAATCGCGAGGGCCGCGATGAGGAAGGTCCTTGCGGTGATCGGCATCTTCGACTGCAGCCCCCCCATGTGGGACATCCGAAGCTCGCCGTGCAACGCGTGCATCACCGATCCGGCACAGAGGAAGAGCAGGGCCTTGAAGAAGGCGTGCATCATGAGATGGAAGATGCCAGCCGAGAACGCCCCGACGCCGACGCCGATCACCATGTAGCCGATCTGGGAAACCGTCGAGTACGCCAGGACCTTCTTCAGATCCTCCTGGACGATCGCCATGGTCGCCGCAAAGAGGCAGGTAATGCCTCCCACCGTCGCCACCACCTCCATCGCCGCCGGGGCCTCGACGTACAGGAAGGAGAGACGCGCGATCATGTAGACGCCCGCCGTCACCATCGTGGCCGCGTGGATCAGAGCCGAGACCGGCGTGGGGCCGGCCATCGCGTCGGGTAACCACACGTAGAGAGGCACCTGTGCCGACTTGCCGGTCGCGCCGATCAGCAGCAGCAGACAAACCGCCGTCGGCACCCACGGCATCTGCTCGGCCAGAGTCCCAGCCTGGGCGTTGATCGCCTTGAGGTTGAGCGTGGCGATGCCGACCTCGGCGAGGCTCCAGAAGAGCAGGAACATGCCGATCAAGAAGGCGGCATCGCCAATGCGGTTGACGATCATCGCCTTCTGGCCGGCATCGGCGTTGGCCTTGTCCTTGTACCAGAAGCCGATCAGAAGATAGGAGCACAGGCCGACGCCCTCCCATCCGATGAAGAGGACCGGCAGCGAATCCCCAAGGACGAGGATCAGCATCGAGGCGACGAAGAGGTTCAGGTAGGCGAAATAGCGCGCCACGTCGGGGTCATCGTCCATGTACCCGAGCGAGTAGATGTGGATGAGCGACCCGACGCCCGTGATGATCAGGATCATCACGCTGGTGAGGCGGTCGACGCGGAAGGTCAGATCGACCTTCAACGGCCCGGCCTCGATCCATGTGAAGAGCGGGTCGACCAGCGCCCCGTCCTCGGGAAGGCCGAGCAGCCGCACGACGGCGACGACGGCGAGGACGAAGGCGAAGAGCAGAACTCCCGGCCCCGTCCGGCGGGCGACGTCCGGCCGATTTCGCGAAGACGCCAGCGCTCCCAACCCGAAGCCGAGCAAGGGCAGCAGGACGATGTAGCGCAGCAGTGAGGTTTCCACGTCGTTCATGGCTTTGGGTCCGCGCCGCTACCAGCGAAGCAGGTGGATCTCGTCCGCATTGACCGTCTTTCGCTGCGCGAAGGTCATCAGAATGATGGCGAGGCCGATCGCCACCTCGGCGGCCGCCACCGTCATCACGAAGAAGACGATGACCTGGCCGTCGACCGACCACTGCTGGCGGGCGAGGGCCACGAAAGTGATGTTGACCGCGTTGAGGATCAACTCGATCGACATCAGGATGACGATCACGTTGCGGCGGATCAGGACGCCAAGCCCGCCGATCCCGAAGAGGATCGCGGCCAGAAGCAGATAGTTCTCGACCGGAGGGTTCATCTGGTCCTCCTTCAGGCCCGCCGCCGGGCCAGCACGACCGCACCCACGACCGCGACCAGGAGCAGGATGCTGGTGAGTTCGAAGGACAACAGGTGGGTCGAGAAGAGTCGCTCGGCGACGTAGGCGACCGTGCCAAAGCCCTCCGGCCCCGCAATCGCCGGCGTCGGGCGGTGCACGGCGGCGACGGTTCCGAGTTCGAGGATCAAGAGGGCCGCGAGCCCCCATCCCCAGGCCCGCAGGAGGCTCCGCTCCTCCGAGGGTTCCTCGGGCTCCAGACTCAGCAGCATGATCGCGAACAAGATCAAGACCACGATCGCGCCGGCGTAGACGATCACCTGCAAAAACGCGATGAGGTAGGCGTCGAGAGCCACGAACATGATCGCGACCTGGAAGAGCGTGAAGACGAGCGCCAGGGCGGAGTAGACCGGATTACGATGCAGAACGACCGTCAGCGCTGCCGGCACCGTCAGCAGCGCCAGGATCCAGAAGAGCGTCACGGGATCGTCCGTCCGTCGACCAACAGGATCATCACGGCCGTCAACGCCACGTTGACCAGACCGAGGGGAAGCAGGCGCTTCCAGCCCAGATCCATGAGTTGGTCGTAGCGCAGACGCGGCAACGACCAGCGGACCAGGATCTGAAGCCAACAGAAGACGAAGAGCTTCAAGAGGAAGGACGTCACCTGCATCACGGTGACCACCAGCGACGGCACCCCGATCTCGAATCCACCCGGAAAGTGGAAGCCGTCGCGATAGAGGTAGGGCACCTGCCATCCACCGAAGAAGAGGGTCGTGACGAGTCCGGCGACGATCGCCACCTCGACGAAGTCGGCCATCATGAAGACGGACTGCTTGGAGCCCGAGTACTCGGTGTAGAAGCCCGCGACGAGCTCCGACTCGGCTTCGGGAAGATCGAAGGGCGCGCGCTTGGACTCGGCCATGCCGGCCACGAAGAGGACCACCAGCGCGATGGGCTGGTAGAAGACGCCCCACGCGGGCAGAAAGCCGAACATGAGCTGCCCCTGCTGCCGCGCGATCTGCTGGAAATCGAGGGTCCCATAGGTCAGCACCATGCTGACCAGGGCGAGGCCCATGGCGATCTCGTACGAGACCATCTGCGCCGACCCACGGACTCCGCCCAGGAAGGAATACCGGGAATTGGACGCCCAGCCGCCGACCACGACCCCGTAGACCGCAAGCGAGAGCATGGCCAGGACGTAGAGCACGCCGAGGTCGAGCTCGGCTGCCACGAGGTCGATCGTGTAGGAGCCGACGACGAGGACGTCGCCGAAGGGGATGACCGCGAACGTCACGAAGAGGGGGAAGATCGCGATCCACGGCGCCAGCCAGTGCAGGAATTTGTCGGCGGCCTCGGGGACGATGTCTTCCTTGTGGAAGAGCTTCAGCGGGTCGGCGATCCACGTGTGGACGATCCCGAGATTGAACGGCAACAAGCCCCCAAAGAGATTCGCCCGGTTCGCGCCCACGCGATCCTGGATCAGGGCCGAGCCCTTCCGCTCCACCCACAGGAGAATCAATGTGAGTTGGAGTACGACAAGGAAGGCGAAGACCGTCTTCCCGAATGTGAACAATGCCTCCATGTCAGCCGCCCCGACCCGTCGTCCTTCCTTGCGCTGTGGTCATTCTCCACCCCGGCCCAACGCGCCCCTCATTCCCACTCGAGTGCGCCGACACGCCAGACGTAGGCGAGGCCGACGGCGAGAATCGCCACGAAGAGCGCCATCTCGGCGAGACCGGCCCAGCCGAGCTGCCGGAAGATGACCGCCCACGGGTACATGAACACCACTTCGATATCGAAGACGATGAACAGGATCGCCGTGAGGTAGAACTTCACAGGAAACCGGACTCCCCGCAGGGATCCGACCGGCGGATTTCCGGTCTCGAAGATCTCGAGCTTCGTCTGCGACGGATTTTTGGGGCCGAGAAGCCAACTCGCGAAAACCATCGCGGTCGCCACGAGAGCGCAAAGGCCAAAGCTCATCAGCAGAGCGAGATACGGATTCACGAGGAAAGGTCCCGAAAACGGCTGGCCCGCGCTCCACCGCGAGCCCGACGTTAGCTAGGAATTGGGGAACCCGATGTCAAACTGGAAGCCGATCCTTTCGCGCCGCTGGCCGGGCGCGCGGCTCGTCGCCGAGCAGCCGCTCGCGGGCGATGCCTCGACGCGCCGGTACGTGCGACTGCATCTGGAGGGGGGCGACGCACCACCGACGGCGATCGCGATGCTTCTCCCCGCGCGCACCCCGGCCGATGGCGTCGAAATCCCCTTTCTGGACATCCAAAGGCATCTCGAGGGCCTTGGGGTCGCCGTCCCCGCCCTCTACGCGGCCCATGACCGCGACCGCGGCCTCCTGCTCCTCGAGGACGTCGGGGACCGGCCGCTCGCCGGGGTCCTGGCCGACCCCGCGACCAGCCGCGCCGAAGCCCAAAGGCTCCTTGGCGACGTGGCGACGATGCTGGCGACGCTGGTGGCCGCGCCACCGACGCCGGCCTGCATCGCCTGGACCCGGTCACACGACGAAACCCTGCTCCGCCGGGAACTCGACATGGTGCTTTCCTACGCTCTGGCGCCCTCCGACGCGGGTCCTCCGCGCCCCGTGGACGCAGACCCCGAAGCCCGCGCGCGCCTGGAACGGCTCGGGGCCGCGCTCGCCGTGCAACCGCGCCGACTCATGCACCGGGACTTCCATGCCTGGAACCTGCACGTCGACGCGGCCGGCCGCCTGCGCGTGATCGATTTCCAGGACGCCATGCTCGGGCCTCCGACCTACGACCTGGCGAGTTTCTGCGCCGACCGCGAGAGCGACGCCTTCGTGGGGCCCGTCCGCGAGGCTTTCCTGCTCGACCGGTACGCCGATGCGCTCGCGCAGATGGGCGTCGATCTCTACACAGACCGCGACATGCTGCGGCGGGACTTCCATACCTCGGTCGTCTTCCGGGCGCTCCGGGTCATCGGGCGATTCCGCGTGCTTGCGATCGACCACGGCGACCAGCGCTATCTGCACTACATCCCCCGCATGGCGCAGCGGGCCCGGCAGGCACTCGAGACCCTGGACGACCGGCCACTTGCCGCCCTTCTCGCCTCCCGCAGCGGGTATTTCGCGTGACCGACACCAAGCAGGGCGGACAAACCCACGCGATCATCCTCGCCGCCGGGCGAGGTACGCGGCTGCGTCCGGTGACCGACCACATCCCCAAGCCCCTGGTCGAAGTCGCGGGCCACCCGATCATCACCTACGGCCTCGGCCTCCTGCGCGAAGCCGGCATCTTCGACGTGGTCATCAACGTCCATCACCTCGCCGATCGGCTGCGAGACACCCTCGGCGACGGTTCCGGATTCGGGATGCGGATTCGCTACTCGGTGGAGCAGACGCTGCTCGACAGCGGCGGCGGAATCCGGCAGGCCGCGACCCTTCTCCAACATCCCCTCGAGGAGCCCATCGTCGTTCTGAACGCCGACGTCGTGAGCGAGGTGCCCCTGCGCGAGGTCATCGACTTCCACCGCACCCGCCGCGCACTCGTCACCCTCGTCCTGCGCGACGATCCCCGAAAGCAGGGATACGGCGTGTTCGCGGTGGGCGAGGACGGCCGGATCGAGCGCTTTCTGGGTCAGGGAACATCCGCGAGGCTGCCCGAATACATGTTCGCGTCGATCCAGGTGCTCTCCCCGGCGTTGTTCGAGCACATGCCCACAGGCGCGTTCAGTTCGATGCGGGGCCTCTACCCCGAGCTTTTCGCGCGTGGAGAGCCCTTCTACGGCTACGTCTACGAGGGGCCGTGGCACACCGCCGCCACCGGTGTGGACCCCGCGGCGACCGACGCCGCGCTGAGAGCCCGCGGACTCCCCCGGTACATGCGCCGCCCCGGGGGCTGAGGCGCGGATCGCTCGAGGCCGGCCCACGCGATCGGTGGGATCGGTGGGTCCGGCCCTGCCGCAGGGCCGGTCTTGGCTTCGTTGGTTTCCGTCTCCCGATCAGGGGCGAGCGACGAGGCCAAGCCGGACGGGTCGTGAGGACCCGGTGACCGCCGACAGGTCGAAGCGGACTCCGTCGAGGGCCGCGACCGCGAGAACCGCGAAGCCGAGCGCCTCGAGAGCATCGCCGTC
>JAPOLW010000259.1 GCA_029976905.1 bacterium
CTGCGGGTCGCCGACGTCTTTCTCCACGCGATCCGGATCCTCGCCGTCGCGCAGTCGGGTCGCGGCCGTCTGTGCGCGGGCGCGAGCATCGTCGTCGGTTTCCCCGTCGCGCTTTGCAAAGCGAAGCGCCTGGACGTGCAGGCGTCCGGTGCGCGCGAAGTAGCCGCTGTTCTGCGCGAAGAACCCTTCGACCTCGTCCCCGGTCGGCTCCTCCGGTTGCGCATCGGCGACGATCGAATCGATCATCGAGGAGACCAGCAGCGAGCGAACGCGCCGGTCATGCTGGTCGACACCGAGTTCGCGCGCCCGCTGGACCAGCAACTCTTCCTCGATCATCCGATCGAGGACGTGGGCACGTTCTTCTTCACCGATCGGATTCTTGCTGTCGGCGGCCAGAAGCCCGACGGCGCGCTCGAAGGCTTCCCGCTCGATGACGGCTCCGTCGACGACCGCCGCCGCGCCCGGCGGGACCGCGGCGTCGTAGCGCGGGCCGGGGCGCCCGCGCCGACGGCCAGACGGAGGCGGGCGGTCCGGGAACCCGACGTTCCGCTCATCTCGCCCATCTAAGCCGGAACGTTCGATCGGCGCCAGTCGATTCGGCTATCCTCCGGAGCATGGATGATCTCCTTCAGACCCCCCGACCCCTGGGCATGAGTTATTGGCCGTTGCCCGAGGATGCGCCCGACGCAGACCTCGCGCGCGAGGAAATTCGTCTGGTCACGCCCGACGGAATGTTGGTGCGCGGGGTCCTGTGGACGCCGGCCGGCACGATGCCACGGACCGCGGTGATCCTGGCGCATCCGCGAGGCGACTTCAGCGTTCATTATGCCTGTCCGCTGCTCGCCGCCGCCGGCTTTGCGGTGCTCGGCTTTTCGACGCGCTACCTCAACAACGACGCCGACTGCCTGCACGAGAAATGCGTCGTCGACGTCGAAACGGCGGCGGCGGCGATGCGAGCCCGTGGTGCCCGGAACGTGGTGCTCTTCGGCAATAGCGGAGGAGGGTCCTTGATGGCGCTCGCGCAGGCCGAGACGGGTTGTGGGGATGCATGGGTCGGTGTGGCCGCCCACCCGGGGGAAGGCGTCTTCATGGAGCAGGTCATCGACCCCTCGGTCGCCGACGAAGACGATCCGCACGCGGTGGTCCCCGAGTTGGACATGTACGACCCGCGCAACGGATGGAAGCCATGGCCCGAACCCTGCCACTACGATCCGCAGTGGCTCGTCGGGTATCGCGCGGCGCAGCGCGAACGCATCGCGCGCATCGATGCGATCGCGCGCGGTGCGATTGCCGAAGCCGACGACGCGCGCCGGCGTGCGAAGAGCCTTGCTCATGGCAGTGACCCGTGGCGCGAAGCGCGGCGGCGTGGCCTGCACACGCCCTACCTGACCATCTACCGGACTCTTGCCAATCCCACCTATCTCGATCCCACGATCGAGCCCGACGATCGCCCGCTGGGCTCTCTGTTTGCCTTCCCCGACCCTTTCGAGGCGAATTATTTCGGGCGCTTCGGCCTGGCGCGCGTCATGACGCCCTATGGGTGGTTGTCGACGTGGACGAGCCTTTCGTCGGCGGCCAAACTCGCCGACACCATGCCGAAGGTGACGTGTCCGGTCCTCGTGCTTCATCCGACCGCCGATACCGAGATCCGCCTGGGGCAGGCGCGCGAGATCCGTGACCGCGCCGGCGCCGACGACGTCAGCTACCACGAGATGGTCGGCGCCCCGCATTATCTCGAAGGGCATCGTCCCGAGGCGATGCGCATCGTCGCCGCCTGGCTGCAGGAGCGCTTCTCGTGACCGATACGGTCGAGATTCCGCGCATGGGAGAACGCTTCGCCGAGGCTCTTGCCTATGCGACGAGACTGCACGCCCGGCAGACGCGCAAGGCGAAGGAAACACCCTACATCGCGCATCTCCTGGGGGTCGCGAGTTTTGCGATCGAGGGCGGCGCCGACGAGGACGAGGCGATTGCCGCGCTCTTACACGACGCGGTCGAGGATCAGGGGGGGGAACCGACGCGCGTGGAGATCGAGCGCCGCTTTGGCGCCCGGGTCAGTGCGCTGGTCGTCGCCCTGAGCGACAGCCAGGTCGACACGACCAGCGGCGAACAGAAAGAGCCCTGGCGCCTGCGCAAGGAGCGCTACATCGCCCATCTCCGCGAAGCCGACGCGTCGGTGCGGCTGTTGGCGGCCTGCGACAAGCTGCACAATCTGCGTGAGGTGGTGGAGGATTACCGGCTCCTCGGGGACGCGCTCTGGGAGCGCTTCTCGGCGGGTCCCCGCGATCAACTCTGGTTCTACCGCGAGGTCGTCGAGGTGCTCGCAGGGAATGCGCGCGGGGTGATTTTCGACCGACTCCGTGGCGCGCTCCTCGAGTTCGAGCGCGCGCTGGGGGAAGGGCCGGCAGGTCCCTAGCGCGAACGCAGAAGCTTGTAGATGGGGGCGAAGCGCTCGCGCGTCGAGGCGGGGAGGGGGACGATCTCCCCGATCTGGCGCGCGCCCCACACGATCTGCGCCGTGCGTTCCACGAGGTGGGCGACCTTCAGTGCATTTCCGACGTCCGTGCCGACGGTGAGGAGTCCATGGTTGGCCATCAAGACGGCTCCACGATCGGCGACCCAGCGCGCGACCTCGTCCCCGAGTTCGTCGCTGCCGGTCAACTCGTAGCCGGCCACCGGGACGTCGCCTCCTACGAAGACTTCGAATTCCTCGAGCACACACGGGATCGGCTGTCGCGTGACGGCAAACATGGTCGCGTAGAGCGCATGCGAGTGGATCACGCCGCCGATGTCCTCGTGGGCGCGCAGGCAGGCCAGGTGCAACGCCTTCTCGGTCGTCGGCGCCCGCTCTCCCTCGAGGACCTGGCCGTCGAGATCGACCACGACGAGATCGTCGAGTTGCATCTCCTCGTACGCGAGGGTCGACGGGGTCATGACGACGTTTCCGTCGGGCAGGCGGCCGGAGACGTTACCGGCGGTGCCTTCGACCAGTCCGCTGCGGACCATCTCCTTGGCGGTCCGGAGGACGGCTTCCTTCACGTCGTGCGCGCTCGGTGCAGTCTTTCCCACGCAGCCGGACTCTATCGATCCTCGCGGCAAGAAGTAAAGACGAACCGACGCCGGGACGGCTCCCGCCGGCGCCCGGGAGGAGGGTCGAACCGACGCAGGGAGGGCGCGCCCGCGGATCTCGGGCCGGGCGACTCCGGGGTGCTACGAGGCCTCGTCGAGACCAAGCCGGTGGAAGGCGACGACGACCAGGGCGTGCGAGATATGGCCCTCGCGGATGAGTTCGGGCACGCGGGCCAGCGGCTCCAGGACGACCTCGGTCTGTTCGGTTCCCTCGAAACACGGTTCGGCGCGCCACTCGGCTCCGCGGGCCAGGAAGGTGTGGCAGCGATTGGCCTGGATCGCGGGGTTGGGGTGGATCCAACCCAGGGGGACCACGTCGTCGGAGCCGTAGCCGGTTTCCTCGAGCATCTCCCGGGCGGCCGCGTGTTGCGGAGACGCGTCGGTGGCGTCGACCATGCCGCCGGGGATCTCGAGCGTGAAGTCCTCGATCCCATGCCGGTACTGACGGATGAAGACGACCTCGCCCGCTTCGGTCAGTGGGATGATGTTGACCCAGTCGCAGGCGTCGAGGACGAAGAATTCGTGCGCATTGCCCGTGCGCGGGGAGCGGCTTTGCTGGCGAAGGACGTCGAAGACCCTCGTCTGGTAGACGGTGTCGAGTCCGAGGCGCACCCAGCGCTGGAGTCCGGTCGGTTCGGCCATGACCCACAGGGTAGGTCCCGCGGCCGGGGACGCAAATCGGTTCTCGAGGGGCCAGCTCCGGGGGCGGGGCGGGCGGGAAAAATCGGGAGATTTCCGCCCGTCGCGTAAAGGGACGCGGCCAGCGGCCTCTGTTAGGGGCACGGGAGATGGATCGCGTCCGTCACAGGTGCGTGCGGGGGGGAGCGCCGGCGTGAGGATTGCGTTGGTAAGCGCGCTCTACCCGCCGGAGTTTCGCGGCGGAGCGACCCTGGTCTGTGAGCGCCTGGCCGACGAGTTCGATGCTCTCGGACACGAGTGCGCGGTCTTCAGCGGTCGGACGACGGCCGCCGAACCCTTGGGCGCCGTTGCCCAGGGCCGCATCGGAGCGGCCTCGACCTACCGTGTGAACGTCGGCGGCGCCCTCCACCCGTGGACACCGCAGGGATACTGGAATCCCGTTGCAAGCGACGCGTTTGCCGACTTCTGCGCGCAGATGCGGCCCGATGTCGTCCACGTGCACAGCCTTCAGGGGCTCGGCGGCGGACTCGTGGGCGTCGCCCGGCGCGCGGACATTCCGGTGGTGGTCACCATGCACGATTGGTGGTGGCTCTGTCCGTGCCTCTTCCGCCTCTCGCCGGCCGGCGACATCTGCCCGGCACGCGTATCCCCCGAACGCTGCTCGGGTGCGCAGGGGATCGACTTTGCCGCCCGCCGCGCGACCCTGCGGGCGGTTCTCTCCGAGGTCGCCGGGATCGTCGTTCCCTCCGCGTTTCTGCGCGACAGCCTGGTCGAGAACGGCTTCGATGGCGATCGCATCGCGATCCAGCCCAATGGGCTGCCGATGGGCGCCCCGGGGCCGCGTCGGGCCGCCGGGGCCGGGGAGGATCCGCTTCGCTTCCTCTTCGTCGGCGGCGCCGGGAATTCCGCCAAGGGGCTTGGCGTCCTGTTGGCGGCGGCGGCGCGTCTGGACGGTCCGTTCGTGCTCGATGCCTACTCGGTCGATGCGGAGGAAAGTCGGCCCTGGGACGCGCAACTCGCAGAGCGCCTGGTCTGTCGCCCGGCCTTCGCACCCGCGCGCCTCGACCGGGTCCTGGATGCGGCCGACGTCGTCGTCGTGCCGTCGCTCATGCGCGAGTCGTTCTCGTTGGTCGCCCACGAAGCTCTCGCACGGGGACGGCCGGTGGTGGCCTCGGATTGTGGTGGCCCCGAGGAGGTGGTGCGCGACGGCGTCAACGGCGCGATCGTCGCCTCGGGTTCGGTCGACGCACTGGCCCGCGCCATGGACCGTCTGGTCCGGGACCGCGATCGGGTGCGCGAGCTCGCCGCGGCGGCTCGCCTTCAGCCGGCGACGCCCCGGGCACAGGCCGAAGCGAGTGTGGACCTCTACCGCGCGGCGGTGCGGGCCGTCGCCCGGCCACGTCCCCCCCGGCCGCCCGCCCTCGGCGGCCGCCGGGTGCTCTTTCTCACCGGCATGGACGGTGCGCCGCTGCGCTACCGGGCCTGGAATCTCCTCGAGCGATTGCGCTGCATCGGGATGGACGGAGAGGTGCTCTACCACTCCGACGTGCGGGCCGTGTCGGCCGCGCGCGCCGCGGACCTGGTGGTGCTCTACCGGGCACCCCTGAGTACCACGGTCGCGCGCGTCGTCGGCGAGAGTCGCGCGCGGGGTGTGCCGGTGGTCTTTTCGAGCGATGACTTCGTTTTCCAGACCGGGGATCTCGCCGATGCGCCGGCCCTGGACCATCCCGACCCCGCCGTCGTCTCGGGATACCGGCAGAGCGTCGAGGGACACGCCCGGTGCCTGGCGGCTGCCGACGGTTTCCTGGGCAGCACCCCCGAGCTCGCCGAGGTCGCCGCCGATCTGGGCCGACCGGCCTATTGTGTGGCCAATGGGCTCTCCAATGTCCTGCGCAACCTCTCTCGCGGCGCCCGGGAACGACGTCGCGGCGCCCCGGTGACCGACGGCCGGGTGCGACTCGGGTACGCTTCGGGTACCGACACGCACGATGCCGACCTCGCGACGGTGGCGCCGGCGCTCGGGCGCGTGCTCGAACGTCGGCCGGAGGCGACGATGGTCCT
>JAPOLW010000025.1 GCA_029976905.1 bacterium
AATTCGGAGTTGCAATGCTAATTGGTGAGCCCAAAATGCATGTCGGTTTGCTGGTCATTGCTTGGACCGGCGGACCGGGACATGGGTGGATGTTGGCGTAAGCCGACCACCGACCACCGACCACCTCACAGTCCAGTGCCAGCCGTGGCGCGATGGCGGGGGGCGCGCCCTCGCGCACCCACGTGTCGAGGCTGTTCAGGGCGGCCTTGGCGACGAGGTGGAAGGGGCCATCGTTGACCGGCGTGCCGCAGTCGACCACGTCGGCCAGATCCCCGACCAGGTGCGCATCGGCGTGCGCGGTGCCGGCGACCTCCCAGAGACGGAAGCTGTTCCGGTCGTCCTGCCGGACGCTGGCCGAGCTCAAAACGCCGGTCACGTCGCCCTCGGCCTGAATCTGCAGGACCGGCACGTCGAGGTCTTCGCGCAGGATCGGTCGCAGCGATCGGCCGAGAGAGCCGGCGATGTCGGCGTACTCGCCCGGTGCCACCAGCGGAAGACTGGAGGCGCCGCGGCTGTGCACGAAGAAGCCGTCGAAGATGTTCGTCTGCGGTTGGATGCCGTTGAAGTAGGTCGTGAGAGCGATGGCCGACTGGGATTCGCCGGCGGCCAGGAGGACCTCGACGGGGGCACCTCCCAGGAGGCGGCGGTCGGTCCGGACGGCGCGCGCGACCTGCGTATAGATGTCGAACGAGTAGCCGTCCCCCGGGTGCGCGAGCGAGCCATAGCGTTCGGGGTCGATGCGTTTGAGCCCGAGCCCGGGGAGTCCGTTGCCGCCCGGGACCGTGACCAGGACCGGGCCGCCTTCGACGCCGATGAGCTGCGCCGAGACGCCGATCCAGATGTGGCCCCGACGCACGATCTCCTCCTGGAGCGTGAAATAGTCGGGGTTGGCGTCGACGCCGCCGCTCACGTTGTGCCACTCCGCGATGACGGTGCCGCTTGCCCGGTTCGGGTCGACGGGCCGCCGGACGATGATCCGCGTGCGGTACGGCGCACTCGTGGACGGTGCGAGGCTCCATTGGCCGTCGTCGGTGAGGGGCGCCGTCGGTGCGTAGTCGGTCGCGATGCCCGCCGCGACGTATTCGGCGTCCACGTAGCCCGCGGGCGTCGAAAACCCATCGGGGGAGCCGATGAAGATCCCGGCGCCGCCGACGAGTCGCTCGCTCACGTCTGCGCTCGGGCCGGTGGGAGTCGTGCCCGCGACTTCGCCGTCTCCGCAACCGGACCCGAGCAGGGCGATGCCGACGGCGAGCAGGAGGGCGCGCGCGGCGGCGCGGACGGGAGCGTGGTCGATGGTTTTGCTGGCGGGTGGGGCAAGCATCACGTCGAGGATACCTTCCGCGGGGCGACTATGATCGACGGAATGCCCGCGCTCGCCCCGCAGCGCAGCACCGTCTCGACGGCCCGGATGAGATCGTCGACGTCCATCAGGTCTCCGGTCATATACTGCCGTCCGACCCAGGTGGGGAAGAGGGCACTGGCGAGCTCGGGATCCCAGCCGGCGGAAAGCCCGGTCATGGCATCCCCCTCACCGCCGGCGCATTCGCCGACGATGACGCGGGTAAAGCCCACGGTGGGGTGCTCGTTGCGCCAGGCATCCACCAGCTTGTTCAGCGCGGCCTTGCTCACGATGTACGCACCGAGTCCTGGCCACGGCGGCGTCTCCGAGGCGCTCACCGACGTGAGGTAGGCCGCCGTTCCGCGCGACGCTTCGAGATGGGGCAGCGCCGCGGCGGTGACCAGCGAGGCGCCGATCACGTTCGTGTCGAAGGCGTTGCGCCAGGTCGCCGCGTCGAGCTCGGTCAGGCGGGCGAGCGGCCCGATGCCGGTGGCGTAGACGAGTGCGTCGATTCCACCGAGCCGGCCAGCTGCCTCGGAGATGGCCTCCCGGCACCCCGCTTCGTCGGTCACGTCGCAGCCGATCGCAATCGCATCGGTACCGGCTTCGCGCGCGGCGTCCTCCAGCTTTTCCCGGCGGCGCGCCAGAAGTGCAACCGACGCACCGCGCTTGCCCAGACCGATGGCGAGGCAGCGGCCGAGGCCGCTGGAGGCTCCGACGATGACGGTTCTCAAGAGGACGCTCCTCGCGTTTGCGGTGGCTGCACCCGGGCGTCCCTGTCAGCGCGTCCGCACCGGCAGCTTTTCCCAGCCGCGGACGGTGGAGGTGCGCGCCTGCACGGCGCCGTCCCAGTCGATCTCCCACTCCGGGAAGCGCTGCAGGACCTCGTCGAGGGCGACGCGGCCCTCCAGGCGGGCGAGCGCGGCGCCGAGGCAGAAGTGGATCCCGTAGCCGAACGAGAGGTGCTGATCGAACTCCCGCCGGACGTCGAAGCGATCGGCCTCCGCGAACTTCCGTTCGTCGCGGTTGGCGGCCCCATTGAGCAGGAGGATGGTGCTCTCCGCCGGCACCGTGGTTCCATGGTGCTCGACGTCGCGCGTGACGTAGCGGGCCTGCACCGGAGAGGGAGCCTCGAAGCGCAGGGCCTCCTCGATGGCGCCGGGCACCAGACGTCGGTCCTCGACCAGGGCGCGGCGTTGATCGGGGTGTTCGGCGAGGAGCTTGCCGAGCCATCCGATGAGCCGCGTGGTGGTCTCGTTGCCCGCGGCGGCCAGCAGGTTGATGTAGCCCAGAAGTTCCTCGCGCGTCAGTCGTCGGCGGGTGCCGTCGACGTCCTCGTACTCGGCCCGCAGCAACTCGGTCATCAGGTCGTCCGAGGGGTGTTGGGCGCGCCAGTCGATGTAGTCGGCGAAGAGGTTGCTCTGCCCCCGCAGACGGACTTCCGAGAAGTCGGGCATCGAACCCTCGTCGAGTCGAAGGCCGTCGTCGATGCGTTCGCGGATGCCGACCTGGTCTTCCTCGGGAATGCCCAGGAGCATACCGATCGTGCGCATCGGCATCTCCGCGCCGAGGTCGGCAATGAAATCGAAGCCGCCAGCGTCGACCAGCGGATCGAGGCAGCGGGCGCAGAATTCGCGGACCTTGGGCTCGAGCGCATTCATACGTCGCGGAGTGAACACCCCGGCCAGCAGGCCGCGGTGCAGATCGTGCCGCGGAGGATCTTCGAAGATGATCGATCCGGGTGGGATCTCGGTTCCGCTCTTGATCAATTCGAGAACGGTGCCGCGAGCCGAACTGTAGGTCTTCCAATCCACCAGGGCAGGCTGCACGTCGGCGAAGCGGCTGATGGCGTAGAAGTCGTACTTCTCGTTGTGGTACAGCGGCCGCTCGTCGCGCAGACGCTTCCACAGGGGATAGGGGTCGGCGTCGATCTCGAAGTCGTAGGGGTCGTAGTAGGGGCCGTCCTCTTGTGTGCGTCGTGTCGTACTCACCGGGCCTTCCCCGACCCCGCAGGGTCGCGCCGCCCTCCGCAGTCGTCTTGACCCCGGTCCGGGCAGAGGTAGAATACGCTTCTACTTCGGGGAGGGTCAAGGCTACCGATTCGGGAGGCCGCATTCCCGACTTCCACGACAAGGAGGAACGATGTCCACCGGCGCCGACCAGCCCTACCTCCGACACCCGGACCGCTTCTTCATCGGCGGCCAGTGGGTCGAACCGTCCTCGCCATCGCGCATCGAGGTTCGCGATAGCGCGACCGAAGAGGTCTTCCTCTCGGTCGCCGAAGCGCAGGTCGAGGACGTCGATCGGGCGGTGGCCGAAGCCCGGCGCGCCTTCGACGAAGGCCCGTGGCCACGCCTCCGCCATGCGGAGAGGGCGGCGTGGCTCGAGAAGATCGCCGACGCGTGGGGGGCCAAGGCCGACGCCTTCGCCCAGACCTGGACCCGGGAGTCCGGGGTCGTGCACGCGATGGCCCGGCGGGCGGTGCACGCGCCACCGAATACCTTTCGCGTCCACGCCGGCTTTGCCGAGAGCTTTGCCTGGGAAGAGCCGCACGTCTCGCAGGACGGCAAGCGCTCCCTTCTGGTGCGCGAACCCGTCGGGGTCGTCGGCGCGATCATTCCCTGGAACGCTCCCAACTCCCTGGTGGCCTACAAGACGGCGGCCGCCTTGATCTGCGGTTGCACCGTCATCGTCAAGGGTTCCCCCGAGGCTCCCGCAGCGCCCTACCTGCTCGCCGAGATCTGTGAGGAGATCGGTCTCCCAGCGGGGGTCTACAACGTCCTCACGGCGGAGCGGGAGGTGTCCGAGCGGCTCGTGCGCCATCCGGGCGTCGACAAGATCACGTTCACGGGCTCGACGGCGGCGGGTCGTCGGATCGGCTCGATCTGCGGCGACCGCATTGCGCGCTGCACGCTGGAGCTCGGGGGTAAATCGCCGGCGATCATCCTCGACGACTACGATCTCGACACCGCCGCGAAGTCGCTGGCGCAGAGCGCCCTCGCGCTCAACGGCCAGGTCTGCTCGTCGCTGACGCGGCTCATCGTCAGCCGGGATCGGCACGACGACTTCGTGGATGCGCTCGCGGGCCGCTTCGGCCGCGTCCGCGTCGGAGACCCCTTCGACGAAGCCACCCAGATGGGGCCCCTGGCCATGGCCCGTCAACGCGACACCGTGGAATCGTACATCGCCCGGGGACGCGACGAAGGCGCCCGCGTGGCCACCGGGGGCGGGCGCCCCGCTCATCTGGATCGGGGGTATTTCGTGGAGCCCACGGTCTTTGCCGGAGTCGACAATGGCTCGGTCATCGCGCGCGAGGAGATCTTCGGACCGGTCCTGACGGTGCTGCCGGCGGACGACGAAGAGCACGCCATCGCCATCGCCAACGACACCAACTACGGGCTGAATTCGACCGTCTTCACCAACGATCCCGAACGGGCCTATGCGGTGGGGCGTCGGATCCGCGCCGGCACCGTCGGTCACAATGCGTTCAAGACGGACTTCAGCATCGCCTTCGGCGGCTTCAAGCAGTCTGGAATCGGCCGCGAAGGTGGTACGGAAGGTCTGTATCCCTATCTGGAAGCCAAGACGATGATCTTCGACGAACCGGCCGCGCAGACCGGGGCAGATGGGAAGGGGGGCGCATGAGCCAGAGAGAGTTCAAGGACATTCGCGGAACCGGCGCGGAGTGCACGGGAGCCCTGGCGGTCGATGCATTCATGGAGAGCCTCGAGGCTCTCCAGGCCGAGGTGGCCACGGCGCGCAACGAGGTCTGGCCCCGGGTCGCTGACGGGACGCTCTCCGAGGATCTTCTGAAGCGCTTCTGCAAGGAGTACTACTTTCTCGGCAAGTGGTACACGTCCGAGTTCGCCTCGCTGGTCGCCAATGCACCCGACGTCGACGCGATCGACCTCGGGTCGAGTGAGCACTTCGTCCACTGGGCGCAGAACGTCGCCGACGAACTCGGTTTTGCCGGCGATCCCAATCACGTCGACATGAAGGTCAAGTGGGCGCGCATGTTGGGGATCTCCGACGAAGAACTCATCGACTACCGGCCCATGCCCGAGACGATCGGATCGGTCTTCACCAGCCTCTACTATATGCGTCGCAGCTACGAGGAAGGGCTGGCCGCGTTTGGTTGGGCCGGCGAGCGCTTCGCGGCGTCGACGAATTACGCCAAGATGATGTACGAGGGCATGCGCGACCACTACGGCCTCGAGGTCGAGAACTTCAAGGTCCATGCCTACGCCGAGGAGGACCATGGCCGACAAGCCGATTACCTGTTGCGTCAGGTCGCCGGTTCGGCCGGCCACCAACGCCGGATCCGCCGGGCCGTAGAGCACGTCCTGATCTGTCGCAACGCGCGGACCGTGGCGCTCAATCGTTGGCTCGACGAGCCGGGCGCCTTGCGGCGCCGGGTGGCTTGACCCGGCTGGCCGAAGGCCTCGACGGCAAGCCCATGGATTCCCCCCCGCGCATCTATTCCTGCGACGATCATCTCGACATGGCGGCGGTGCCGCCGCGTTTGTGGGAGGCGCGCCTGCCGCGTTCGCTGGTCGAACGCGGTCCCCGGGTGGTCGATCGCGACGGCCAGTCGGTCTGGGTCTGCGAGGATCGCGTCCTCGGCCGTAGCGGCGGATCCCGCCTGCTCGCCAAATTCAGTGCGATTGGGCGCGCCGGAATCGAGGATGACGGCTTTCGCGCGGGCACGCCGGAATTGCGCCTCCAGGACATGGACCGGGATCGTCTGTGGGCGTCGGTGATCTACGGGCCGCTCGCGATTGGTCTCCCCATTGCCGACCCCGAGCTGCAGACCGCCTGCTACGCGGCCTGGAACGACTGGGCCGTGGAGGAGTTCAACGCGATCGCGCCCGACCGGCTCTCGGTTCTCGCCTTCCTGCCGGGCCATGCGCCCGAGGCGGCCGCCAAAGAACTGCAGCGCGCCGCGAAGCGGGGACACCGTGGCGCGGTCATCGACGTCTTCGACATCGACGTGGCCGATCCGGCGTGGGACACGCTGTGGGCGGCCGCCGCGGACGTCGGGCTCCCGATCAGCTTCCACCTCAAGGACGGCACGTGGTCCCGACAGTTGAGCTACCGGGTCGGGAAGTGGCAGTCGGCGGCATTTGCCAGCGTCCTGCCTCTGCAACTCGACGAGCCGCTCGCGATCATGATGTTCTCGGGTGCGCTGGAGCGCCATCCCGGCCTGAAGCTCGTTCTGGCGGAAGCCGGGATTGGGTGGTTGCCGTACTTCATCGGTCGGATGGACCTCGAGTGGCGCAGCCTGCGCGACAAGCTCGACTTCGCCACCACCCTTGCGCCGAGCGAACTCTTCCGTCGTCAGGTCCTGGTCACCTTCGAAGAGGAGGCTCTCGGGGCGCGCCTCATTCCCCTGGTGGGAGCGGACTCGTGCATGTGGGCCTCGGACTACCCCCATACCGACAGTACGTTCCCGAATTCGACGCACGCCATCGAAGAGGCCCTGGGGTCCTTGTGCGAAGAGGATCGTCGTAAGATCACGTCGACCAATTGTGCGCGCCTCTACGGCTTCGTCTGAGGAAAGAGAGGAAGAAGGGTGAAGGCCGCCGTACTCAACGAGAGCAACGAACCCCTCGAGATCGAGGACATCCAGATCGACGACCCGGGCCCGCGCGAGGTGCTCGTGCGTACGGCCGCGTCGGGGGTCTGTCACAGCGATCTCCACCTGATCCGGCGTCGACGGGGACCGATCGTGCCCGGTCACGAGCCGGCCGGCATCGTCGAGCGGGTGGGCCCGGACGTCACCTACGTGAAGCCGGGTGACCGTGTGATCGCGTGCCTCTCGATCTTCTGCGGGACGTGCGATTTCTGCATGACCGGCCGTTCGCATCTCTGCGGCGGCCAGATGTTCGACCGCAAGGAGGGGGCGCCTTCACGACTCTCGCGTGCTGGCGCGCCGGTCGCCCAGATGGCGCAGCTCTCGTCCTTCGCCGAGCAGATGTTGGTCCCCGAGAACTCCCTGGTGAAGATCCGCGAGGAGATGCCGCTCGACGGCGCCGCCCTCATCGGGTGCGGCGTGACGACGGGACTCGGCGCGGCCCTCTATCGCGCGCGCGTCGAGGCCGGCGCGACGTGCGCGGTCGTCGGCCTGGGTGGGGTCGGCCTGAGCATCGTCCAGGGGTGCCGCATCGCCGGCGCCACGCGCATCGTCGCGGTCGACACCCAGCCCTGGAAGCTCGATCTCGCGCGCAAGGTCGGTGCGACCGACGGGGTGGATGCCTCGGCGGGGGATGCCGTTGCGCAGGTGCGCGAACTCACCTCGGGCGGCGTGGACTACGCCTTCGAGGCGGTCGGCTCGAATGCGACGGCCCGCCAGGCCTACGACATGGCCCGGCGCGGCGGCACCGCCGTGATGGTGGGCGTGATCACCGAGCGCGAGGGACTCGCCCTGCCGGGCTTCGACCTGGTCATGAACGAGAAGAGCATCCTCGGCTCGACCATGGGTTCGGTTGGCTTCCGACACGCGATGCCGCGTTTCGTGGACCTCTATCTCAAGGGGCAACTCCTTCTCGACGAGATCATCTCCGCGCGCCGGCCTCTGGAGGAAATCAACCTCTGCTTCGACGAGATGCGTGCGGGGACGGCGGCACGCAGCGTCATCGTCTTCGACTAGCGGGCGCAAGCGTGGGCACCCCGGCCATGGCCTCGCGCCGGGCGTCGATGCGCCTTGCGATCCTCGGTGCCGGTCCGGGCGGATTGTGCATGGGCATCCGCCTCAAGCAGGCGGGCTTCGAGCGCTTCGAGATCCTCGAGAAGGCCGAGGGCGTCGGCGGTACCTGGTACCACAACCGCTATCCCGGCTGCGCCTGCGACGTGCCTGCCCATCTCTATTCCTTTTCGTTCGAGATCAAGCGCGATTGGTCGCGACCCTTCGCGGGACAACCCGAGATCCTGGCCTATCTCGAGCAGTGCGCGCAGAAGTATGGCTTGCTCCCCCATTGCCGCTTCGGAGACGCCGTGTGTCGCGCGCGTTGGGAGGAGGGGCGCGCGCAGTGGGTCCTGGAGACCGCCTCGGGTCGCACGACGACGGCCGACGTCGTGGTGAGTGCGATCGGCATGTTCAACGAGATCGCAATCCCCGACATCCCCGGCCTCGAATCGTTTGCCGGGACGCAGTTCCACTCCGGGCGCTGGAAGGCCGACCACGATGTCGGCGGCGAGACCGTCGGCGTCATCGGGAGCGCGGCGAGTGCCGTCCAACTCGTCCCCGAGATCGTCAAGCGCGCCCGTCGGATCCACCTCTTCCAGCGTACGGCGAATTGGGTGGGGCCCCGGGAGGACCAGCCCTATACGGCCGCCCAACTCGAGCGCTTCCGGAGCGACCCCGACGCCGCGCCCGCTCTGCGTCGCAAGATCTTCGACTCCCTGGGGGGGCCGGGCACCTTCGCGCGTCTACGTGCCGAGCGCGAAGCGGCGGCTCGGGCCAATCTGGCGCAGGTGCGGGATCCGGAGGTGCGGGCGCGCCTGCTTCCCGATCATCCCTGGGGTTGCAAACGTCCCCTCTTCTCGAACGACTATTATCCCGCCTTCAACCGTCCCAACCTGGAGTTGGTGACCGACGCCATCGAGCGGATCACACCTACGGGCGTGGTGACGTGCGACGGAAGAGAGCGTCGCCTCGATACGATGATCCTTGCTACGGGCTTTGCCGCCACCCGGTTCCTGTCGGCCATCGACGTCGTGGGCCGGGGTGGTCTCCCCATCGCCGAGGCCTGGAAGGAGGGCGCGCGCGCCTACAAGGGCGTCACGACATCGGGCTTCCCCAACCTCTTCATGCTCTACGGGCCCAACACCAACAGCGATTCGATCATCAGCTTGATCGAGTACGAGGCCGACCACGTGCTGCGACAGATCGAACGCATGGTGCGCGAGGGGCTCGCCTGGATCGATGTGAAGCCCGGCTCGATGGCGGCCTACAACGACGAAATCCAGCGGGACATCGCTGCCATCGCGCCGTGGCAGGCGGGCTGTACGGACTACTACCGCGGGCCGGACGGCCGCATCGTCACGCAGTGGCCACGCAGCATGCGCGCGCTCGAGGAGGCTCTGGCGGACCTCGACGAGGAGGCGTACGAAACGGGTCGCTGAGCCGTCGCGGCGCGCGCGTCGGCGCGCGGCTCTAGGCCGGTGTCACGCCGCCGGGCAGGGCGGCGGGGTCGCCCGCCTTCTGGAGCAATTCGAGTCGCACTCCGTCGGGGTCGTAGGCCATGATCACGCGCACCGGGCCCGGAAGGTCGAGCCGGGTCTCACCGAGGAGACCGCCGCCCCCGGCTTCGATGGCCGCGCAGGTCGCGTCGAGATCGTCGACGCGGAACGCGAGGTGGGTCACGCCGAGTCGGTTCATCGGCCGGGGTTCGCGCTCGCCAACCCAGTCGGGGACTTCGTACTCGATCAGTTCGAGTCGCCAGCCGTCGCGCTCGAGGTAGACGGTGCGCACCTTCACGTCGGGCATGCCGTTGAGCCGGGCCGTCGGTTGGCCTTCGAGATCGAGGTGGCCGACGACCACGCAGCCGAGCACGTCGCGATAGAAGCGCACCGAGCGGTCGAGATCGGAGACGCAGATCCCCATGTGGGTGAGTCGTCGTACGTTCATGGCATCAACCTTTCACGCGGGCGGCGCCCCCTTCCGACCCGCTCGTTGGCGGGTCGATCCGTTCCAGAAGCCTCTGCCGCAGGCGGCGCAGATCGACCTTGCCGCTGGCGAGCCAGGGCAGGGCGTCGCTGTCGGCGAAGACCACGATCTGGCGCGGAACCTTGTAGGAGGCGAGCTCGGCCCTGACCCGCTCGCGCAGCTGTGCGCCGTCCGTGCGCGCGCCCGGCGCGAGTACGACGGCGGCCACGACGTCTTCGCCGCGATCGGCCTGGGGCACGCCGAAGACGTAGGCCGAGGCCACCTCGGCGAAGCCTTCGAGGACCAATGCCACCTCGCGCGGCGTCACCAGCATTCCCGACGTCTTGATCTGATCGCCGAGCCGACCCCGGAACACGAAGTGGCCGTCCTCGTCGAGATGGCCGCCGTCGCCGGTGTGGTACCAGCCGTCGCGGTCGAAGACCTCCGCACGGTCCTTCTTGTAGAGCCCGAGCATGAGAGCGTAGCCGCGCACGCAGAGTTCGCCCATCTCGCCGCACGCAAGGTCCTCTCCGGTGCTGGGATGTACCACCTTGTGCTCCATCCCAGGCACGGAGTGGCCGTAGGAACCGCGGATTTCGGCGGCGGGGCGCAGGCCTACGTCCTGAATGGTGTGTGGGCCGAAGGTCTCGGTCATGCCCAGCGACTGGGCGCGCTCCCACTCGCCCTCGGTGGGTGGGAAGAGTCCGTGGCCGGGTGAATCGCGTACCGCCGAGAGATCGCGTTCCTCGAAGGAAGGATGGTCCCGCAGCGCCTTGCTCACATGCGGCCAGCCGAAGACGTGCGTGACGCGTTCGCGTTCGAGCAGGGCCAGGGTCGCTCCGGGCTCGAAGGCGGGCTCGAAGACCAGGGTTGCGCCGGCGTGCATGCCGCAGAGGACGTTGAAGACGAGGCCGCCGACCCAGAAGGCGGGCATCGGCGAGTAGAGCACGTCGCCCGGCCCGAAGTCCCGGAACTGTAGAAGGTTGTGGGGATGGCGGACCACCGTCGCGTGGCTGTGGATCGCTCCCTTGGGGTCCGAGGTGCTGCCCGAGGAGTAGGCGACCAGCATGGGGTCGGCCGGGTGGATCTCGGCTTCGGCGGCGACGAGGTGTTCCTCGGACACCTGGTCGCCCCGCTCCTCCAGGTCGCGCAGACGCCCGTGCCAGGTACCGGCGGACGCGCCGAGCGACCAGATCGAGCGCAGGGAGGGGTGCGAGGTGACCCGCAGGGACTCGTTGCGTTGGCCGACCAGGCCCGGCACCGCCTCGGCGAGGCGCTCGAGGTAGTCGTGGCCGAGGTGCTGGTCGACGGTGAACAAGACTTCGATGTCGGCGTGCTCGAGGACGCGGCCGAGCTCGCGGGCCTTCCAGTAGGTGTTCAGCAGCGAGACCAGCGCACCGATGCGCGTGGCGGCCAGCCAACACACGATCCAGTCCGGCCGGTTCGGCGCCAGCAGGCCGACCCGCGTTCCCTTGCCGACGCCCGAGGCGAGCAGGGCCCGGGCAAGGTGCGCCGAGCGGGCGTCGACCTCGCGAAAGCTGGGGCGCTCCTCGCCGAGCACCGCCAGTGTCGCCTCCGCGTGGGTGCGCGCGAGGTGTCGGCTGAACTCGCCGGCGGTGGGGCGATAGTCGGGGAAGGAGGTCGTGGTGCGCCGTGGGGCTCTCGCTTGCACGTGGGGAGGGTCTACGACGGGCGCGCGGCCCGGTCAAAGAGTGCCGCCGGCCAGCAGGGACCGCACGGCCTGGGTACTGCCGCCGTCGACGAGGACGTCGGTGCCGGTGAGGAAGGACGCCGCCGGCGAGCACAGGAAGGCGACCACGGTGGCGATCTCCGCGGCCGTTCCCATGCGCCCCAGCGGTGTCTGCTCGATCATGGTCTGCATGAAGGGTTGGGCGGCGCGCTCCGCCCGGCCCATCGCCGTATCCACGATGCCGGGCGAGAGGGAGACGACGCGGCCGCCGCTCGGCCCCCAGGTGGTCGACTCGCGCTCGGCCAGGCGGATGACGCCGTATTTCGAGGCGCCATAGGCGGCACCCGGATCGAGAAGAGCCTCGTCGAGCGAACGCACCCGCGTTACGAGGTCGTCCGTTCCAGCGGCGTCGAGCAGCGCCTCGAGTTCCGCCGTTGCGCCGGTCCGGATCAGATGGCCGGCCTGGGAGGCGAGGAGGACGGCCACCGATCCGTCGCGACACGACGGACGGAAGGCGTCCATCAGGTAGGCGCTCCCGTTGAGGTTCACCTGCCAGATGCACGCGCCATCGGCCATCGTGGGAGAGAGTCCCGCCGTGTGGACGAGTGCGCCCAGGGGGCCGAGTTCTGCGGCACGCGCGGCGAGGGTGTGCATCTGCGCCCGGTCGGCGACGTCGAGGAGTTCGCCTTCGCTCTCGAACCCCTCGCCCGCGAGCGCGGCGCCGGCCGCGCGTAGCCGGTCGGCGTCGACGTCGGCGAGCAGCAGGCGGTGCGCGTCGCCGAGCACCCGGGCGCATGCGAGGCCCATGCCGCCGGCCCCGCCGGTGATCACGGCGACCGGCCGTGTCATGGTGATGCTTCTCCGGCGTACCGGGGGGCTGCTCCCCGGCGTCTTCCCGGGCGGGGCCGTGCGCGCTCTCACGGCCGCACGATTCCGCGCGGAAGCGGCAGTTGGATGTCGGCGTAGCTCACCAGTCCCGGTGCCGCGGCGACCACTGCGGGGATGGCGTTGATGGCGGGCATCGCCGTCATGACGTGGCCCAGGACCATGAAGTCGGCGAGGGTTTCGGCTTCGAAGTCGGGGGGTGGGAGGAAGGAGAGGGTCGTGCGCACGGTCGGTCTTCCCTGGATCTCGATCACGTGGCCGTCTTCGATCGGCCAGTCGGGATCGAGCACGGGCGCCTTCTTCCACCGGAAGGTCAGCTCGACCAGAGTGCGATCACCGATGCGTCCGCGCCACGCTCCGGCGATTCCGGCGACGCAGCCCGCGGCAATCTGCCACGAGCCCAGGTCGAGATCCTCGGTCGCCTGGGCATATTCTGCTTCGCAGCAGATCTCGTCGAGTTCGATGCCGAGCGCGTCGGCGACGAGAGCCACGGCTTCGCCGAAGACCGCCGTGCCCTGCGCCGTCATCTTCTGGAGTTCCGGGTCGTCGATCGGACGGCCGAAGCCCGCCGGTTTCTCTGTCTCCGGCGAATCGTAGCCCATCGTATAGGCGGCCTCGTTGATCGTTACCTTGTCGATGCGGTCGCAGATGCCGGCGCTGACGATGCCGAGTAACTCGACGAAGCCCGGATTGATTCCCGAGCCGAAGAGGGATGCGCCTCCGCGCGTACATGCGTCGACGAGGCGCTCGCGCTCGGCGCCCAGCCGTCGGCCGTTGATGAAGGCGGCCGTCGAAACCACATTGATGCCGCTTCCGAGGATGCGCACGAGCTCGTCGGTCGAGGGCCACATCGGATTGTAGACGACGCAGTCGGGGCGCAGGGCGAGCAGTGCGTCCACGTCGGCTGTCGCCTGGACGCCCAGCGGTGGGAGGCCGCAGAGCTCGCCGACGTCGCGCCCGTCTTTCTCGGGCGACCAGGCATAGCAGCCCACCAGCTCCAGTTCGGGCTTGGCGACGATGGCGGCCACCGACTGCTTGCCCACGTTTCCGGTGGTCCACTGCACGACTCGATGTGTCATTCGCTTCTCCTCGTTTCCCGCTCCCGCAAGTTTCGGTGCGGGTCGTTGTGTCCCGTGTCGCGACCGCGGGCAAGGGGTCGACGGGGCTCCGGTCTCATCGCCGTCTTTTTCTTCTGCGCCCTAGCTCCCGGTCAGCAGGAAGCACCCTCCGGGATGTCCGCCTCCGGTCGACACGACGGCGACGCGCGCATCGGCCACCTGTCGCTCTCCGGCGGCGCCACGCATCTGCAGCATGGCCTCGCGCAAGAAGCCGTATCCGTGCAGACGACCCGCGGAGAGTTGTCCACCGTCGGGGTTGAGAACGAAGTCGCCGCCCCGGGAGATGCGCGTACCACCCTCGACGAAGGCTCCCCCCTCGCCGCGCGCGCAGAAGCCCAGGGCTTCGATCCAGGAGAGGCAGTTGAAGGAGAAACCGTCGTAGAGGCAGGCGACGTCCACGTCCGAGGGCCGCAGGTCCGTGCGCGACCAGAGGTGCGCCGCCGGCCCGTCCACCAGGGGTTCGTGCCGCAGCGTTCCCTGGTCCCAGGAGAAGCGTTCGGCAAGCTGGGTGCCGACGGCGTCGACGAGGACGGGTGGGTGCGGGCGGTCGCGTGCGGTCTCGACCGCCGAGACGACGAGCGCGACCGAGCCGTCGCAGGGAACGTCACAGTCGTAGAGCCCAAAGGGCGTCGTGATCATGCGTGCACCGAGATAGTCGTCGAGACTCATGGGCTCGCGGTAGATGGCCCGCGGGTTCTGCGCCGCGTGCGCTCGCTGGGTCACGGGAATCCACCCGAGCTGTTCGCGCGTCGTGCCGTAGCGGTGCATGTGGTGGCTCGCCTGAAGAGCGATCCAGTTCGCCGCAGACATCGCACCGAAGGGCAGGCGCCACTCCATCTCCCCCGACACGCGCTGTGTGGTGTGGATGCCTCCGGCCGATCGACGGGCGCGCAGGGCCGCCGTCGTCTCCCAGACCGTGCGAAAGCACAGGACGTGGCGGCACAAGCCGGCGGCGACGGCGAGCATCGCATTGACGACCGCGCCACCCTGGCCCATGGTCTCGGGGCTGCCGCAGAACCACGTCGGGGCGACGCCAAGCGCCTCGGCGACGGCCGGAACTCCGCCCTCGGAGTGGCCGCTGCCCCGGGCCCCGCCGGGATAGGTCGCGAGCCCGTCGATGTCCGCGAGGGTGAGACCGGCATCTTCGACGGCGGCGCGGCAGGCATCGACGGCGAGTCCCAGGGGGTCGCGATCGAGCCGCCGGCCCACCTGCGACACGCCGACACCGGTGAGCGCGACCCTGGTCTCGAAGCGCTCGTCCGACACGCGGCGGGCGACAGGAGCGCGCGGCGGTTCCGGCCAGTCGACCACCTCGCGTTCGGGCTCGCCCAGGGGGGTGAAGACCGGCAGCCAGACGTCTTCGTGGGGTTCGAAGCGCACGCCCACGCGCGTACCGATCCGGACCGCTTCGGGGACCGCGTCGACGATCGACGTGGTGAGCCGCACCAGGGGATCTTCGTCGATCGCCACGAGAGCGATGACGTAGGGGGGAGGCATGTCGGGGAGCCAGGGCTGGTGGTTCACGGTGACTCCCACCACGGTGCCGCGCCCCGACACCTCCCGCGGCTCGACCGGACCGCCGCAGCGGTGGCAAGCGGGCTGGGGAGGATGGAGGAATCGTCTGCAGGCTCCGCAATGGAGGAAGCGCAGTACCCCGTCGGCGCCGCTGGTCCAGAAGAAGTCGTTCTCGGGCGTCCGCTCGGGAAGGGGTCTCATCGTGGTCTCGCCAGGCTTCGGCGCATGCTCCGGGGCATCGCGCGCTGCGCGCTCACCCGTCGCGCCGCAGGAAGCGATCGACGTTCTCGCGCAGCTCCGGCATGTCGAAGGACTCGGTCTCGGCGGCCATGGCGAAGTCGATCGTGGCGAGGACGGCGCGCTCGAGGTGCATGTTCAACACCCGTCGGGTTGCCTGCACGGCCTGCGGTGGCAGAGCGGCGATCTTGCGGGCGGCGGCCACGGCGGCCGCCATGAGTTCTTCGGCCGGGCAGACGTGGTTGGCGAGTCCGATGGCCGCGGCTCGCTGGGCGGTGATCCGCTCCCCGGTGAAGGCGAACTCCTTGGCGAGCAGCAGGCTGGTGTGCAGCGGCCACGTGAGCGGACCACCATCGGCGGCGACGAGGCCCACGGTTACGTGCGGATCGGAGAGATAGGCGGATTCGGCCATGTAGACGACGTCGGACAGGGCGACCACGCTACAGCCCAGACCGACGGCGGGGCCGTTCACGGCGGTGACGATCGGCACCCGGCAGCGGATCATCGAGAGGACGATCTCGCGACCTTCGGCGATCATGTTGCGTCGCAGGGTGCGGTCCTTGGCCATGCGGTCGAGCAGATCGAAGTCACCGCCGGCAGAAAAGGCACGACCTTCGCCGGTGAGCACCACGGTGCGCGCCTCGGCGTCTGCGCTGATCTGGGGGAAGAGTTCGGCCAGGCCCCGGTGTAGGTCGTCGTTGACGGCGTTGAGGTGTTCGGGGCGGTCGAGCCGCACGATGCGCAGGGGGCCGTCTTCCTCGATGCGGATTACGCTGGGAAGGTCGTAGGTCATCGGGCTTCCTTTCTCGCCGCCCCATTCAACTCGACGGCAGGCCGAGGATGCGCGTGGCGATGATGTTCTTCTGGATCTGCGACGTGCCGCCCATGACGCTCTGCGCGCGGCTGTAGAGGTAGACCTTGAGCGCCTCGTCCTCGCCGCCGACGGCGGCGCGGGGACCCGCTGTCTCGATCGTCGCAGCGCCGACCGCCTGCTCGACCCAGGTCATGAGGATCTTGTCGATCGAGCCGCCAGGGCCATGTTCAACGCCGTCGAGGCGCTCGGAGAGGCGGCGGCAGACATGCAGGCGGAGCATCTCGGTCTGCACCCGCGCCCAGGCGACCGCCTGGCGTTGATCGGCGCGAAAGCGGTCGGGGTGCGCCGCGACGGCGCGCTCGAGGGAGCGTACCTGCTTTGCGTAGCGGGCAACGTATCCCAATTCCCCGGGTTCGCGCTCGTGGCTCACGATCGTCATCGCCACCCGCCAGCCTTCACCGGGTGCGCCGATCATGTGCGCGGCCGGAACGCGGGCCCCATCGAAGAGCACCTGCCCGAATTCCTTGGTCACGCCGTTCATCATCTTGAGCGGTCGCTGCTCGATGCCGGGCTGATGCATGGAGATCGCAAAGGCTGAGATCCCCTTGTGCCGGGGCGCGTCGGGGTCGGTCCGGGCGAGCAGAAAACACCAATCGGCTACGTCGGAGTAGCTGGTCCAGATCTTGTGTCCGTCGATCACCCACTCGTCGCCGTCCCGGGTCGCGGTCGTTCGCAGAGAAGCGAGGTCCGAGCCGGCATCGGGCTCGCTGAAGCCCTGACACCAGCGCTCGCGGCCACTGATCAGGCCGGGAAGGAAACGATCTTTGATGAACTCGTCCCCGTGCACCGTCATGCCCTGTACGAGATAGCCCAGGCTCGGGCGCGGGGGCGCGCCAGCGGCGGCCAGTTCTTCGTCGAGGATGACGTCGAAGACCGTCGGGAGATTCTGCCCGCCCCAATGCTTCGGCCAACTCAATCCGAAGAAGCCGCCTTCGTAGAGCGCCGTATGCCATTCGGCCTGCCGGGCCCAGTACGCGTCGTCGGTGGACGACGTGGGCAGACCGGGGTTGTTGTCGACGAGCCAGGCGCGCAGGCGGCTGCGAAACTCCGCTTCGGCGGCCGAGTCATGATAGTCCACGGTCGGCCCCCCATCGTTGGTCCTG
>JAPOLW010000260.1 GCA_029976905.1 bacterium
GAGCGAGGGCGACTCGATCTCGATGCGCCGATCGCCCGCGACTGGCCGGAGTTCGGATGTCACGGGAAGGAAGCGGTGACCCTGCGCCACGTCCTGAGTCACCAGGGGGGCTTCCCGGTCGGTCCCCGCTGGCTCACCTGGGACCGTTGGCGCACCCGCTCCGACGTGGCCCGCGCGATGCAGGAGCGCCGGGTGCGTTGGGAGCCAGGCACCGACGTCGGCTACCATCCCCTCAACTTCGGCTGGGTGCTCGGCGAACTGGTCGAGCGCGTGGACGGACGCCCGCTCGGCCGCTTTCTCGCCGACGAGGTCATCGAACCCCTCGGGTTGCACGATACGTGGGTCGGGCTGCCTCCCGGGGAGCATGGCCGGGTCGCGCGGCTCGTCGATCTTTCCGAAAGTCTCGACTACATCGACGACTTCAACCGCCCAGAGGTGCATGCGACCACCTGCGGCGCCGCCACCGGCATCACCACCACGCGCGACCTCACGCGTTTCTACACGATGCTTCTGCACCGCGGCGAGCTCGACGGCACCCGCCTCCTCGCCCCGGAGACGGTGGATCGCGCCGTTGCCCTCGAAGTCGAAGCAGCGAGCGACCGCACACTGGGCGTACCGGTCCGGTGGGCCCTCGGCTTCAGCCTCGGCGGACGACCGTCTCCCTTCGGAAGGCAATGCGACCTGCGCACCTTTGGCCACAACGGGCAGGGCTGCACCATGGCGTGGGCGGACCCGACCCGCGATCTGACGATGGCCTATTTCACCAACGGCGTTCAGGAGTCGGTGACGAACTTCCTGCGGATGAGCCGCATGTCCGACGCCGTCCTGGAAGCGGTGCAGACGAACTGAGCCGATGAGGCGACGCGCGTGATCCCCATCCGAGCGACTCCCCTCGTCGCGCTCTGCCTGGCCCTGGTGGCCGGCGCGCCGGCCCTGGCCACGGCGAGCGGGGCCCCGGTCGCGAGCCGGGCGCAAGCGCCGGCCGACGCCGCGCGACCAGGCGTCGATCTCGTGGGAGCCCTCGGTTGTCCGGCCTGCCACACCGACCTCGAAGTGACGACGACCATCCGCGAGCAAGCGCCGACACTCGAGGACGCGGGCGCTCGCTATCTACCCGGCTATCTCTTCTCGTATCTGCAGGAGCCGGGGCGTGTCCGACGTCACATCGGCGCTGCGCGCATGCCCCGCTTCACGCTCTCGGAGGGCGAAGCCGTCGCCCTGACCGCGTTTCTCGCCAGTCGAACGGTTCCCCCGGCCGACCTCCCTCCCCTCCCCGAGGATCTCGACGCGGCTCTTCCCGCCACCGAACGTCTGCGTTCGGCCGGGGAGTTCGCCGCCCTGGCCGGTGAGGATCAGGATTGCCTGGCCTGCCACGCGCACGACGGTGACGGCGGCGTTCTGGGCCCCGACCTGGCCGATGCCGGCGCGCGGCTGCAGAGCGCCTGGATGCGACGCTTCCTGCTCGCCCCCGCCGCGTGGGGGATCGCCGACGGCGTCATGCCGGCGCTCTTCCTCCGACCCGGACCCGACGGGACGCTCGTCCCGGTCGAACCCGACTCGGTAAAAAAACTTCGACGACTGGTCGACTATCTGACCCGCAGCGGCGCCGAAGAGCGACGCGAGCGCGAACGCACCTGGCACGAGGCGCGCGCGCGGCATCCCGAGGCCACCGCGCGGATCGGCCGCCGCATCTTCGACGCACTCGCTTGCGCGGGTTGTCATCGTTTCGACGACGCAGCGCCCATCGAGCCCGCACCGGATCTCGGCCGGGAACACCAACGGGTGCGCCCGTCCTGGTTGCGCGCCTACCTCGCCGCCCCCCATACCATCCGGCCCTTCGGCACGCGCCCGGGCAGCGGCGCACGCATGCCGGACTTCCGTCTCACGCCCGCTGAGGTCGATCGCATCACCGGATTTTTGCTGCACGCGCCCACGAAGGAAGGCGACGGTCGCCATGGGGTCGCGCCGCGCGGCCCGACGACGACAGAGGCGGAGGACGCACCGCTGACCGCCCTCGAGCGTGCGCGGGTCCACCGTTTCGTAGAGGAAAAACTCGCCTGCCTGGGTTGCCACCGCCTCGAGGGGCGGGGGGGACGCGTCGGTCCCGACCTCACGAACGCGTCGGTGCGACTGCGTCCGTCGTTCGTCCGCGAGATGATCGCCCATCCGCAAACGGCGGTACCGGGCTCCACGATGCCGCGATTGCCGCTCGACGAAGAGAGGACCGACCAGATCGCGCGACTCCTCCTCGAACCGCGCGCGCCCAGCCCGACCGAACCTCTCTCGTTGCTTCGCTACCGGACGATTGCCCTCCCCCAGCAAGACGGCCCGGCGCGCGACTACGCACGCTACTGTGCGCCCTGCCACGGCGCCGACGGCGGTGGGAACGGCTTCAACGCATCCTTCCTGCCGGTAGCGCCCTTCGTGCACGCGAACGCCGCCGAGATGAGCGTGCGCGCCGACGACACGCTCTACGACGGGATCTACGGCGGCGGAGCCATTCTCGGCCGCAGCCCCCGCATGCCGGCATGGGGCGGCACGCTTTCCCCGCAGCGGATCGACGCCCTCGTGGGTCATCTGCGTGATCTCTGCGAGTGCAGCGGACCGGCGTGGTCGATGGATGTCGTGGATCACGAGCCCGACCGCGTCGGCCTACCCCCCGCGCCGGCCCCGACGACGCCCACCGCCGGCCACGCCCCTGCGGCCGCCCCGCGCCGCCTCGCCGCTCGCCCGGCCCCGAAGCCCGCGACCGCCCACGCCGGCCGTGCGCCTCCCCCCTTCGAGGACTTCGTCGGCGCGGAGGCGTGCGCGGACTGCCATGCGCAGGCCTACGCGACATGGCGGGAATCGACCCACGGACGCGCCGGGGGGCGCCCCGACGAGGTCGATGTGATCGCCCCCTTCGATCGCCAGGTCCGACGCTTCCGGGATGGCTTCGTGCGGCCGGTGCACACGAAGGACGGACGATACGTCTTCCGGGTCCGGCGCGATGGAGAACCGGTGCGCGAGTTCGAGGTCGCCGCCGTGGTCGGCGGCGGCCACCTGATCGGCGGCGGAACGCAAACCTTCTTCACCAAATTGCCGGACGGCAGCCTGCGCATGCTGCCCTTCGACTACCATCGCGACGAGGCCACCTGGTTCGTACAACGGCGCGACCTGACCTGGACCCCGATCGGGCCGCACGTCGGCCTCGACGAACTCTACCACCTCCCGCCCCGACGGGCCCTGGGAAGCACGCCGAGGGCGAGTGACTGCGAGAATTGCCACGGGAGTCAGATCCTCGTCGACTTCGATGCCGGAACCCGCTCCTACACGACGCGCTGGAAGAGTCTCGGGATCGACTGCGAATCCTGCCATGGCCCGGGGCGGGCCCACCTCGAATGGGCCGATGCTCCCGACCGCGACCAGCGCAGCGACCCGGCAATCGACTCGCTCGCCGTGCTCGACAAAAACGAATCCCTCGCCGTCTGCCTCCGCTGCCACGCCAACAAGCAGATGCTGTCGACCGACTATCTGGTCGGCGCCGATCCCGCCGCTCACCTGGCGTTGAAACTCCCCATGCTCGCGCAGGCCCCCTACCTCGTCGATGGCCGTATCGATGGCTTCGGGTACCAACAGAACCACGTGTTCAGCGACTGCTTCGTCGAGGGGTCGATGGTGTGCACCGACTGCCACGATCCGCACTCCCAGACGTACCGCGACGTGCACGGACGACCCCTCGAAGGACGCTTCGACGACCGGCAGTGCACGGGCTGCCACGCCGCGAAGGCGCGCGACCCCGCAGCGCACACGCACCACGAGGCCGACTCCGAGGCAAGCCGCTGCACCTCCTGCCACATGCCCTATCTGCAACATCAGGTCGTGGGTGGCGAGATCCGCTACGCACGCTCCGACCACACGATTCCGATTCCACGGCCGGAATTCGACGCATCGATCGGCATCGAGGACGCGTGTACGAAGTGCCACGCCGACCGCTCCACGCGAGATCTCCAGGACCAGGTCGAGAGTTGGTGGGGGCCGCTGAAACCCCACCACCCGATGATTCGGCGAATTCTCGACGCACAGGGCGAATCGGACCCCGGACGGGCCGCCGCGCTGTTGCTCGCCCCCGGCGAGGTCCACACCGCCGCCCAACTCGCCGGCCTCTCCGCCTTCGTGCGCCGGTTCGTACGCACCGACACCGCGCTGCCCGACCCGGCGCGCCCCCAGCTCGTCGCGCTGGCTCGGTCGCCCGATGCAGACGTGGCGGCCGTGGCCCGGGTCGCCCTGCACGTTGCGGGTGCCAGCCGGTCGATGCCGGCGTCGGCCGGCGGGACCGCGACGGTCGAGCCAGACCCACCCACCGACGGAGCCCCGTCGGCCCAGCGCACCGGCGTCCTGGGCGAACCCCATCCCGCGGGCGCAGACGCCATGGCGCGCCGCCGCGCCTTCGCGCTCCGCGACCTCTCGAATCTCCGCTCGCGCGAAGGCGATTCCGGGGAAGCCGCCGCCCTGCGTGCGCTGCTGGACGGATTCCGGACCGCGTCCCGCGCGGGAACTGGCGCCGCGGGCGATCCGGCGCCTTGACGCACCTCCGAACACGCAGTAGCCTATCATCCGGATAGACGGATGAATCAGGTCGGCACACATCCCGCAGCCCTGGGCGACATGCTTGGCTGGATGAGCGCCCTCGCGGATGCGACGCGGGCGCGGACCCTGCGGCTCGTCGAGCGCCACGAGTTGAGCGTGGCCGAACTTTGCTCGATCCTACAGGCACCCCAGTCGACGGTGAGCCGTCACCTCAAGGTCCTCGCCGACGAAGGGTGGGTCACCGCGCGACCGGAGGGGGCCAGCCGCCTCTACGGCATGGCCAACGACGGGCTCGAGGCGCCCGCCCGCCGGCTCTGGGCGCTGCTGCGCGAGCAGACCGCGGGCACGGTGCTGGCAGAACAGGACGATCAGAGACTGCGCAGCGTGCTCGCCGAGAGGCGCTCCCGGTCGCAGGAATTCTTCCGCTCCTCGGCCGGCCAGTGGGACCGTGTCCGCGCCGAGATGTTCGGCGACCGATTCGATCAACTCGCGATCGCAGGTCTGCTCGACCAGACGTGGACGGTCGGTGACCTGGGCTGCGGCACGGGGCAGTGGGCCGAGGTGCTCGCGCCCTTCGTCCGACGTGTCGTCGCCGTCGATAGCTCCACCGAGATGCTGGAGGCAGCGCGCGAACGGCTCGCCCCGCACGCCAATGTCGACGTCCGTCGCGGCGACCTCGAAACCCTTCCGATCGACGACGGGGTGCTCGATGCGGCCACCATCTGCCTCGTGCTCCACCATGTACCCGATCCCGCTGCCGTCCTGCGCGACACCGGCCGGGCGCTGGCGGCGGGAGGGAAGCTCCTCCTGATCGACATGTTCCGGCACGACCGTTCCGAGTACCAGCGACAGATGGGACACGTCTGGCTCGGCTTCGAGCAGGCGCAACTCGACGAGTGGTTCGCGCAGGCGGGTTTCGAGGCCTTGCGCGTCCTTCCCCTTCCGCCCGACCCGCATGCCAAGGGTCCGGCGCTCTTCGCCGCCGTCGCGCATCGCCGCGCCGACGCCGGCCCCACCCACGACCAACCCCGGCCCGCGAAGCGGCCGGGCCGAGAGAGGTACGCAGAGAAATGAGAATCGCAGAAAAAGTGGAATCCCCGACGCGTCCGGCGTTCAAGGTCGCCGACCTCGCGCTGGCCGAGCTCGGCCGCAAGGAGATCCGTCTGGCGGAGCACGAAATGCCGGGGCTCATGGCGCTGCGGGAGCGCTACGCCGGCAAGAAGCCACTGGCCGGCGCCAAGATCATGGGC
>JAPOLW010000261.1 GCA_029976905.1 bacterium
GGCCGAGCGCGTCGGCCGCCCGCCGCCGCAGCCCATAGCCCGAAGTGGGATGGCGCCCCGTCGCCGCGAGCGCCGGAATCGGTCCGTCTGCGGCTGCGGCGAGCCCGGCGAGCGCCTCCTGCGCGAGCCGACGACGCGCCTCGAGAGCCTTCGGGCCATGGCGATCGACGATCCGGCGACGAAGATGGTCCAGAACCCCACCGGGCGACCGGCCGGAGCCGAAGTAGCCGGCTCCGCGCACGTCCACGGCCGCTTCGCCCCGGGCCCAACGCTCGGCGAAGGCGTGATCAGCCCGCAGGGCATCCCACGCTGCATATTCCGCCGACTCCTCGAGGAAGCGCTCGTTGAACGACGCACGTACCCTCTCGAAGGTCGCCGGCGCCACCTCGATCTGGTGGAGACGCAGATTGCGGTTCTCGAGAACTCCGTAGACACGCAGGAAGCGCGGGGAGTCGTCGCGGTCGAGTCTCAGAACACCCGGTTCGTGATGCCCGAAATGGTAGGTCCGCGTGTCGATGCGCAGCGCAACGTGACCGCCGCTTGCACTCCCTTCGTTCGCGTCGACGTAGATGAAGTCGAGCGTGCGGCGCTCGTCGGCGCCCCGGGCCGGGCCGGCCAGCAACAGAGAGGCCGGCAGCAGAGAGGCGAGCAGCAGAAGCGCTCGCCCGGGCCGCTCAGGAACGATCGCCGTCGTACCCTCGGCGGATCAGGGACCCGACGGGCTTCCCCTCCGTCGCGTCCGGAGCGAGCCCCCGGGACCACGCATCGACGACGTCGGTCCCGACTCCGGCTCGTGCCAACCCCTGGCCGATTCCCACCCAGGTCACGTCGTCACCTTCCCAATGGGTCACGCCATGACGTTCGGCCACCTGCGCGAGGCCGGTCTGAAAGTCCTCGACGCCGCGACCCGCTCGCGCCGCGTGGGCGGTGTAGTCGCGCACGTCGTCGCGGTAGGCCTGCTCTGTCTTGCTCGATTCGCCGGGCGAGCTCGAACTGATGCTGTCGGAGACCGAGCGGGAACTGCCCGTGATCGAGTCGCTGATGCTCGCCGAACTCGCAGAAATGGAGCAACCCGCGGCCATTCCGGCGAGGAGCAGGACGGCAACGGAAAAACCCGATTTCGATTTCATGAAGGAATCCTCTTTCCCGACGGAAGCCGGTCGTTCAGTTGATGGCAACACGCGTCCGATACCGCTCCCCGTCGAACTCCTGGAGATATTCCTCGAGCTGCGGGTTTCGAATCGGCTCACGCGTGTCGTCGGGTGCCAGATGGCGCTCGGCGACGTAGGTCATGTGCTCCGCATCGTGGACCAGAACGTGGTACCAGGGCCGGTCCCGCGGAGGACGGCTCCGAGCGACCTTCTCGTACCACTCGTCGGTGCCGTCGAAGACAGGGTCCACGTCGACGATTACGCCGCGGTAGCCAAATCTGCGATGGCTCACGCAGTCGCCGACCCCGAATCGTGCTTCACCGGTGCTCATGGACCCGGCTTGTCAGATCCTCGACCCGTCGTCAAAGGCGGATGGGGCCGGCTGGACGGCGACCGGAGACCCTCGTTATGATCCCGGTATGGCCCAGGCGACGTACCACTCCTTCGACCCCCTACTCTCCCCCGGCGACGCGGAGGAAATCCTCGCGCTTTGCGAGCGATTCGGGAGCTATGGGCTCTACTCCGAAGAAGGTCTCAACGACGGCATCGGGGAAGGCCTGCCGCAGCGCTTCGATGCCGCCTTCAACTTCATCCGGACCGGCGGCCGCTTCGGGCGCACCGGAGAAGACCTCGCCGAACTCGCAGCCCGCACGAACTATTTCCGGGAGACCTATGCCTACGGGGAGGAAATCCACGCTCCAGGCATCGAGCCCTTCCTCGAGCACGAAGGCATGCGCGAGGCCGCCCGGGAGATCTTCGGCCGCCCGATCATCGAACCCGCGATCGTCTTCGCCAACATTCTCCTCCCCGGCCAGGAGTTGGCCCTGCATACCGACGTGCCCGAGTTCCGCGGGATCAGTCGCAAATTGCACCCGCAGTGGCTCTGCGTCGTGATGCACCACTGCGGCCTCTTCGACCGTTGGCGGATGCCGATCGCGACAGCCGTCTCCTGGTATCAGGAAACGCGCGGAGGGGCGTTCGCCTTCTATCCGAACGGAGCCTCCGGCGCCGCCGTGGCGCATCCCGTCCGCTACAATACGGCCGTCGTCCTCGACACCGATTCCGTCTTCCACGGCGTCGATCGTGTGGAGGCGGACACCACATCCGCACCTCCCTTCCGTCCCGGCATGCGGGTGCACTCCCTGGGGGTGGGGACCGGACGCTGGGAGGTCCGCGACGGTGACGAGGTCATCGGGCGGTACTCCTGGGACGAGATGCGCTTTTCGCTTTCGTGGAAAGCCTATTGCTTTGCCGACGAGGAGGAACGGGAGGTGTGGCGAAAGGGCCGCGACGACCTCGACGTGAACGACGTCCTGGACACCCTCGTCGAAGATCTCCGCGAGCGGGGTCGCGTATCGGGCGCACGCCCCCCCAATCGCGAGCTGGCCGAGATCCTCGTTGACGAATACGTCCGCTTCCCGCCGCCCGCGGTCGCTGCCTGAGGGAGACGGGTCGTGCACGTGATCGTCGATCTCTGCGTGGTCCCCATCGGCGCCGGTGTCTCGGTGTCGAGCCATGTCGCCGAGTGCGTCCGCATCCTGCGCGCCGCCGGCCTGACGACCCATACGCACGCCTACGGCACCAACGTCGAAGGGAATTGGGACGAGGTCTTCACCGCCATCCAGAGATGTCACGAGCGCGTGCACGAAATGGGCGCGCCGCGCATTTCGACGACCATCAAGCTGGGCACGCGCTCCGATCGCACCCAGACCATTGCGGACAAGGTCCGCAGCGTCGAAGAAAAGCTTTCCTGAGCACGACCCGGTGTCCGGGGGAGCCCGGACGCCACCGACACGCGCCGCTACCGGAAGTGGATCGAGCGTGTCTGGGTCAGCCCCAGAAACCCATGCCGGGAAAGGGTCGCTCCGACGCCACTTTCGCGTACCCCGCTCCACGCCAGTGCTGGATCGACGTAGTCGCAGCGATTCTGGTAGACCGTCCCGGCGTCGATGTGTCGCGCCAGGCGCTCGGCGCGTTCCCGATCCCGGGTCCAGACCGAAGCGGTGAGACCGAAGCGGGTCTCCTGCATGCAGGCGAGCGCACGGTCGTCGTCCGCAACCGACAACACCGGGACGATGGGCGCGAAGCTCTCTTCCTGCATGAGTGCAGCGTCGTTGGGAACGTCGACCACGAGCGTCGGAGCGAAGAAGCTGCCGGGCATCTCCTCGACGCGCGCACCGCCGACGACCACCCGCGCCCCGCGTCCGCGCGCCTCCTCGACCTGCGCCTCCAGCGGCGCCAACGCCTCACGCATCGCAAGCGGACCCATCGTCGTCGTTTCGTCGAGCGGATCGCCCAGGCGGTAGGCCTCGAGCAGACGCTGCGCACGATCTACGAATTCATCATGAATCCGTTCGTGGACGTAGACGCGTTCGACCCCACAGCACGATTGGCCGGCGTTGTAGCAGGCTCCGTCGACGACTCCCTCCACGGCGGCGTCGAGGTCGGCGTCCTCGGCAACGTAGGCGGGATCCTTCCCTCCGAGTTCCAGCCCCACGTCGATGAGTCGCTCGGCGGCCCGTCGGTAGACCGCCCGGCCTCCGGGGACCGAACCCGTGAAGGAGACATGGGCGACGCGCGGATCGTCGATCAAGCGGTTGGCCGCATCGCGGGTCACATTCATGGCGACGACCAGGTCGGGAATCTCGAGGCCACCGAAGGCGCGCGCGAGGGCTTCTCCGGTCAGGGGCGTCCGCGAGCTATGCTTGAGGGCGACGACGTTTCCGGCGAGCAATGCCGGCAGAATGACGTTGACCGGGACCAGCAGCGGATAGTTCCAGGCGGCAATGTCCAGAACGACCCCGAGCGGAACGTGCTCGATGCGCCGGTGAAGTCCGCCCTGCTCGGGGAGGACCTCGGTCGCCAGCGCCGTCTCGGCGGCTTCCAGGACCCAGTTCGCGCGTTCCGCAAAGGTTTCGACCTCACGCCGTGCCTGCGTGATCGGCTTGCCCATCTGCCGGGTGATGTCCCGGGCTGTCGTCGCCGCCTCGTCGAGGAAACGGGACAGACCCTTCTCGACGATGCGCCGGCGCTCCGGGACCGGCACCTCACGCCATGCCGCAAAGGCCGCTCCCGCAGCGGCCAGCTTTCGATCGACGTCGCTCGCCGCGTCCAGGGGAACCGAGCCGGCCACCGAGCCGTCGTACGGGCTTCGCACCTCCAGAATCGCACTCATCGTACCCTCCTCACCCCTCCGGCGTGACGTAGGCGCTGGTGAGCCCCCCATCGACGAGGAAACTCGCCCCGGTCATGTAGGACGATTCGTCCGAGGCGAGGAAAAGTGCCGCGCGGGCCATCTCCTCGGCTTCGCCGAAGCGGCCCATCGGGACGTGCACCAGACGCCGTTGCCTCTTTTCCTCCGTGTCGAGATAGTTCATCAACAACTCGGTCCGCAAAGGTCCTGGACACAACGCATTGACCCGGATCCCCTCGCGCGCATGGATCACCGCGAGTTCCCGGGTCATCGCCAGGACACCTCCCTTGCTTGCCGTGTAGGCGAGTTGCGGCGTGGCCGCACCGACCACGGCGACGAACGAGGCGGTATTGATGACCGCTCCGCCCCCATTGCGGCGCAGGGCCGGGATGCCGTACTTGCAGCCAAAGAAGACGCCCTTGAGATTGATCGCCATGGTGCGATCCCAAATGGCTTCTTCGGTCTCGACGGCGTCGGCATCGGCGCCGTCCATGATCCCGGCGTTGTTGAAGAGGATGTCGAGCTTGCCGAATGCCGTCTCCGCCGTCGTGATCATGCTTTCGCAGTCCGCCGCCCGTGAGACGTCGGCCCGGACGAACGCGGCATAGCCGCCGTCCCGTCCGATCGCGGTCACGACCTCGCGCCCCGCCTCCTCGGAGACGTCCGCAACCACCACATGGGCCCCCTCCCGGGCGAAGAGCAGGGCCGTCTCGCGACCAATGCCGCTGGCTCCACCGGTGACGACCGCAACCTTGTCCTTCAAGCGCATGCCGAACTCCTTTGCGTCCGGGTTTCAGATCCGTTCGAAATAGCGTTGCCGCTCCCAATCGGTGACGGCCTGGTCGTACGCGCCCTGCTCGACGCGGAAGAAATGGGTGTAGTGATCGACCACGGCATCTCCGAACACCTGCCGCGAAAAAGCGCTCTTTTCGAAGAGGTCGGTCGCCTCCCGCAGCGAGCGCGGAACCTCGGGGAGGTCCTCGGCGACATAGACGTCGCCTTCGAAGAGCGGTGGAGGCTCGATCCGCTGAGCGATCCCGTCGAGTCCCGAGGCGAGCGCGGCCGCGTAGGCAAGATAGGGGTTGGCATCGGCACCGGGGATCCGGCATTCGATCCGGAGACTCGCCCCCCGGCCGACGACGCGAAATCCGGCGGTGCGATTGTCGTGGCACCAGGCCAACCGCGTCGGGGCCCACGATCCCGACTGATAGCGTTTGTACGAGTTCACGGTGGGCGCGTAGAAGACCATCATCTCGGGCGCATGCGCCATCCATCCCCCGAGAAACCAACGGAAGACGTCGGAGGCCCGAAGGGGTCCGAGTTCGACGTCGCCCGGAAAGGCGCTCTTGCCGTCCTTCCACAAGCTCAAATGGACGTGACAGCTCGAGCCTGCGCGGTCGGTATAGGGCTTCGCCATGAAGGTGACGCTCATGCCGAGGCGGTCGGCGACTTCCTTC
>JAPOLW010000262.1 GCA_029976905.1 bacterium
GCTGGTACTTCAGAACCAGCAAATCGTAGGCGTGGGTATTACCTGCCAGCGCACGTTCCACAAGATGTGCGTCCGTCTGTCCAGGCCCACTCAACTCAGCCCCGGAGGCACTCATGGCCGTTCCCCATTGGGCGAGGCGACGGGTGCGGAGCGGCCCGAGGCAGACGACGGGTCTTGAACGCTGGCGCACACAGCACGCCGCAGGTCATTCCAGCGAGCCGGATCACGCGCACGCTCGGCCCAGCACCACTGGGCAGGCGCCTGAAGCGGGCGCCATGCCAACAACATCCAACTCTGGCCGTCCAGGTGCAATCTCAGCCGCCCGAAACACTCGGCCTGACCATCCAGCGTGGTACGCCACTGCTGACCATCCCAGCACAGCTGCCCACTGGGCGTTGCGCGATAACTGCGCCACGCCAGCACGCCGACCATCAGCCACAGACACACACCGCTCAGGTGCGCGATCGACAAGGCCATCGATGCGCTGAACCAGAATGCCTGGACAGCCCCCGCGGCGACCCAGGCCCAGCCCATCCATAGCCGCTGGATGCGACAACGCCCCACCGGATAAGTCACCGCTGGGGCGTTGTACATGCCGGCCTGCCGGACTGGCGCGTCAAACGCGCTTGAAAACCAGACTGCCGTTGGTGCCACCAAAACCAAAATTGTTTTTCAGTGCCACGTCAATCTTCATGTCACGTGCCGTGTTGGCACAGTAGTCGAGATCGCACTCCGGATCCTGGTTGAAGATGTTGATGGTCGGCGGAGAGACCTGATGGTGCACCGCCAGCACCGTGAACACCGACTCGATTCCGCCAGCTGCACCGACGGGTGTCGGATCGCCGGCCGCAGCAGCGGCCGCCGGGCCGAGAGGGTCGGGTCCGGGTCCGGGAAGAACGCGGATGGCCCCGAGGGTGTGTCAGCGAGGTCGGGGAGCGGGCGTGGGTGCGCGCCCGCTCCCCCCGGACCTCTGTGGAGAAGCGACGATCAGCGCCGAGCCGGAACCCGGTGCATGGCCTGCGCGCGCTGGAGGCCCGGACGGACCGAGCCCGGACGAGCCGTCGAAACCCAGTGCCAATCCGTCACCGTCACCGGTGTGCCCGTGCGGGCGTACTTGGCGGCGCGAGCCCCCGCGACGACACGCGAGACGTGCCGCGCCTGGATGTTGAAATTCTTGCCGCCCACGTTCGGGCCGGCCTGACCAACACCCGCGGATACCAGGACGAACATCCCAGCGATCACTGCAATCCCCATCTTCTTCATCGAAAGTCCTCCTCGTTTCACGCCCCGGAATTGCGGGGCTGGTTGACTGGTAAGCGTCCGATCAGGCTCGCTGGCGAGCCGCGGTGGACGAAAGGAGCGCCCGAACGAGGCGTTCCCGGTTCCGTCGCCACGCGCGGCGCTGCACCGAACCGTCGCGGATCCGCTCAAAAGCCGAGCTGCTTGGCGAGATAATGGAGCATAGTCTCCTCGCTGCCGCCACCGACCGTGCCGATGCGGGTATCGACGAACGCCCGCCCGGCCGGGCTGTCGCGCATGAAGGCGGCCCCGCCCTGAAGTTGGAAGCATTGGCTCGCCACCTCGCAGGCCACCCGACAGCAGAAGATCTTGGCCATGGTGATGAGGTCGGTCGCATCGCGCCCCTCGACGAGTGCGCGCACACAGGCGCGGTTGAGTTCGCGGGCGGCCGTCAGTTGCGTCCACAGATCGGCCATCTTGAACTGCGTGTTCTGCATCTTCGATAGTGGCTTGCCGAAGAGCATACGCTGCTGGCACCACTCCCGGGTGTACTCCCACAGATGCTCGGCGGTGGCGATCTCACTGATGCAGACGACCAGGCGCTCGTGCTGAAATTGCATCATCTGCTGCTGGAAGCCGCGACCGGGCTCCCCGATCGTGTGCGCGACGGGCACGCGCACGTCGTCGAAGAAGAACTGGCCGGTGTCCGACCCCCACAGACCGATTTTGTCGAGGAGGTCGACGCGGACCCCGGGCGTGTCGGTGGGGACGACGATCTGGGAGAAGCCGCCGTACCCGGCCTCGGGATCGGTCACCGCAAGAAGACACAGCCAATCAGCGTTGGCCGCATTGGTGATATAGATCTTCGAGCCGTTGATGACCCAGTCGTCTCCGTCCCGCACGGCGCGGGTCTTGATCGCGGCGACGTCGGATCCCGCGTCGGGCTCGGTGACGGCGATCGCCGAGACCGTCTTGCCAGCGATCGCCGGCGATAGGAATTCCCGCTTGAGTTCGTCGCTGCCGAACTGCGCCAGGGACGGCGTCGCCATCTCGGTATGCACGCTCACCGCCAGCGTCGCGCCGGCGTTGTCGGAGCGGCCGAGTTCCTCGTGCAGGATCGAGGAGTAGGACCAGTCGAGACCGGCGCCGCCGTACTCCGGGTCGTAACGCAGGCCCAACAGGCCCAAGCCGCCCATCGTCTCGAAGAGCTTCTTGTCGATGCGACCGGCGCGATCGAAGTCGCGGGCGCGGGGCACCATCTCGTCCTGCACGAATTTCCGGACGGTCTCCCGGAAGATTTCGTGCTCCGGGGTCGCGCTGGGTTCGCTCGTCATCACGGCTCGATCCTTTCGCCGGAGAGTCCGGCGCCTGCGGTAATCAAGATTGACTTCGATTACCGATCTGGGTAGCGGGGTGTCAACGCCGCCCAGGGAAGGACGTGAACGCCATGCAACCCGCACTGCTCGCCGCCCCTCTTCGCTCGACGCTCGACACCCGGGCGCCGGAGTTCGAAGAGAACCAGAAATCGATGCGCGCCAAGCTCGACGAGCTCGAAACCCTGCTCGATTACGCCGAGCTGGGCGGCGGCCTGCACCACCACGAACGCCTCGGCAAACGCGGCAAGCTCTCGGTGCGCGAGCGCGTCGGCCTCGCGCTCGATCCCGACAGCCCCTTTCTCGAGATCAGCTCGCTCGCCGGCTACAATTCCGACTTCGTCATCGGCGGCGGCGCCCTGGTCGGCATCGGTGTGATCGCCGGCGTCGAATGCGTGATCTTCGCCAACGACCCGACCGTTCTCGGCGGCGCGCTCACCCCCTACGTCGTCAAGAAATGGATGCGCGCGCTCGAGATCGCGCGCGACAACCGCATTCCCTACGTGAGCTTCGTCGAGTCGGCGGGAGCGGATCTCCGCATGGAGCCGCCGCGCCAGGGCGGGCCGCGGCCGGCCAAGACCGAGCACTTCGCCGAGACCGGTCGCTTCTTCTACGAGATGATCGAACTCTCGAAGCTCCGCATCCCCACGGTCTGCGTCGTCTTCGGCTCGTCGACGGCGGGCGGCGCCTACCAACCGGGGCTCTCGGACTACAACATCGTCATCAAGCAGCAGTCGAAGATCTTCCTCGCCGGGCCACCACTGGTGAAGATGGCGACCGGCGAGGAATCGGACGACGAGACGCTGGGGGGCGCGCAGAAGCACGCCGACGTCTCCGGGCTCGGCGAATACCTCGCCGAAGACGACGCCGATGCGCTACGACTCTGCCGCGAGGTCGTCTCCCACCTGAACTGGAGCAAGCCCGGCCCCGACCCCTCCCTGCGGCCCGACCCACCCGCGCTCGACCCCGAGGAACTCCTTGGCATCGTGGACCCCGAACTGCGCCGCCCCGTCGAAATCCGCGACGTCATCGGCCGTATCGTGGACGGCTCCCGCTTCGAAGAATTCAAACCCCGCTACGGCCCGACCATGGTCTGCGGCTTCGCGTCCATCCACGGCTATCCCGTGGGCATTCTGGGCAACAACGGCGTCATCTATCCCGAGTCCGCCGAGAAGGCGGCGCACTTCATTCAGCTCTGCAACCAGATCGACGTCCCTCTCGTCTTCTTGCAGAACCTCACCGGCTTCATCGTCGGCCGCGACTTCGAGGCCGCGGGCATCATCAAGAAGGGCTCGCAACTCGTCAACGCCGTCTCGAACTCGAACGTCCCCCACCTGACGGTGATCATCGGCGCGTCCTATGGTGCGGGAACCTACGCGATGTCGGGACGAGCCTTCGACAACCGCTTCACCTTCTTGTGGCCGAGCGCCAAGATCGCGGTCATGGGCGGCAAACAGATCGCCGGCGTGATGTCGATCGTGCGCCGCGGCCAGGCCGCGCGCAAAGGACTCGACTTCGACGAAGAAGCCGACGCGCAGCTCGTCGCGGCGGTCGAAGCGGTCCAGGAGAAAGGTTCGATTGCCCTCGAAGCGAGCGGCGCGATCACCGACGACGGGATCATCGACCCGCGTGACACCCGCACCGTCCTCGGCATGTGCCTGTCGGTCGTCCGCAATACGCCCATCGAAGGGTCGCGGGGATACGGAGTGTTCCGGCTGTGAGCTTCTCGACGCTTCTGGTTGCCAATCGCGGCGAGATTGCTCGCCGCGTCGTGCGCAGCGCCCACGACATGGGACTGCGATGTGTCGCCCTCTACGTCGATGCCGACGCCGATGCGCCGCTGCTCGCCGACGCCGACGAGGCGGTCCGCCTCGAGACCTCCTACCTCGACGGGGCGGCGATCCTCGCGGCTGCCCACGCGACCGGAGCCGGCGCGATCCACCCCGGCTATGGCTTTTTGTCGGAGAACGCGGGCTTCGCCCGCGCGGTCACCGGCGCCGGCCTCGCCTGGGTCGGACCGGGCCCCGACGCGATCGAGCGCATGGGCGACAAGATCGCCGCGAAAGCGCTTGCGCGCGAGGCTCAGGTCCCCATTCTTCCCGGCTCCGACGACCCCACCGACGCGGCCTCGGTCGGCTTCCCTCTGCTCGTGAAGGCGGCCGCCGGTGGCGGCGGCAAGGGCATGCGCCTGGTGGAATCCGCCGACGCCCTCGAAGAGGCAGTCGCCGCCGCCCGCCGCGAGGCCCTGGGCGGCTTCGGCGACGACCGGGTCTTCCTCGAGCGCTATGTGGCGCGCGCCCGGCACGTCGAGATCCAGATCCTCGGCGACGCGCACGGCAACGTCGTCCACCTCGGCGAGCGCGAGTGCTCGATCCAAAGACGCCACCAGAAGATCCTCGAGGAGTCTCCGTCGCCGCGGGTCGATGCGGCATTGCGCGCGGCCATGGGCGAGGCGGCCCTGCGGCTCGCCCGCGCGCTGGGCTACCAATCCGCCGGGACGGTCGAGTTCCTGCTCGACGACGAGACCGGCGACTACTTCTTCCTCGAGGTCAACACGCGGCTGCAGGTCGAGCACCCGGTGACCGAAGAGGTGACCGGCATCGACCTGGTGCGCGAACAATTGCGCATCGCCGCCGGCGAGCCGCTGGGCTACGGGCAGTCCGACGTCACCTTCCACGGCGCCGCGATCGAGGCCCGGCTGTACGCGGAGGATCCTGCCAACGACTTCCTGCCAGCGACCGGAACGCTCGTCGCTTTCGATCCGGCGCACACGCCGGCCGTCCGCTGGGATTCGGGTGTGGCCGGTGGCTCGCGCATCGGCACCGACTTCGACCCGATGCTCGCCAAGGTGATCGCCCGCGGGCCGACGCGCGAGGAGGCGGCGGGGCGCGAGGAGGGGGAGGCGCGCCTCGCGGAGGCGGAGGCCGCGCTGGAGCGGGAGCGGGGGGCGCTCGCGGTGCAGGCCAAGGCGCTACAGGAGGAGACGCTGCAGGCGCCGCCGCGCCGCCGCCGCTCGCGTCGTCCGCCCCCAGGCTCTCCGCGATCGCCGCGCTCGCGTGCAACGGAATCTCGAAGATCCGCCCGTCCGCGCCGCCGGCGTAGACGGTCGCCTCGCAACGATCGATCGCCACCGACGTCAACGCGCACGGCAGACGCATCGTCCGCAGCAGATGCCCCC
>JAPOLW010000263.1 GCA_029976905.1 bacterium
AACCGGCCAGTTCGGCACTCAGCGACCTGTCCGAAGGCCGCTTCGAGCCGGTCCTCGCCGATCCGGTCACTCTGGAGCCCGATCGTGTCCGCACCATCGCGCTCTGCAGCGGAAAGATGTTCTACGAGATCGCGGGCGCCCGCCAGGATCGCGCCGACCTGGGCGTCGCCGCTCTGCGCCTCGAGGAACTCTACCCATTTCCCGAAACCGAACTGCGACGGGCGCTCGAGTGCTACCCCAACGCGAGCGACGTCGTCTGGGCGCAAGACGAGCCCATCAACATGGGTGCATGGTGGTACCTCTCCCAGAAACTTCCCGCCGTCCTCGGGCACCGCACCCTGCGCTATGCGGGTCGAGACGACGCGGCCAGTCCAGCGGCCGGATCCTACGTCGTCCACCAACGAGAGCAGGAAGCCATCCTGGCGGACATTTTCGAAAATCAGTCGGCTCCGGCCCGACTCGAGACCGCCCGGAAGAGGCGCGCCGGCTCCCGTAGGAACGAACCACGTCGGATCGAAGTCGGGGGCGCGTAATGGCATTCGAAGTAAAGATTCCCTCGCTCGGCGAGTCCGTCACCGAAGCGGTGATCGGCACGTGGATGCGCAAGGACGGCGACGTCGTGTCCGTGGACGACCCCATCGTCGAACTCGAGAGCGACAAGGCCAATATGGAATTGGTCGCCGAGGCCCCGGGAACCCTCGAAATCCTGCGTCGCGAGGGGGAGAACGTCTCCGTCGGCGACGTCGTGGCCCGCATCGTCGAAGGCGGGGCCGTCGGAAAATCGACGCCCGGCAAAGCGACCCAGCCGGAGTCCGCACCGGTGACGGCGCCGGAAACACGGCCGCAGGAGGCCGACGAAGCCTCGCCACGCGCCTCGAAACCGGCGAGTCCCGCGGTCCGTCGTATCGTCGAAGAACGCGGTCTCGACCTGAGCGTCGTCGAGGGAACCGGCCCGGGCGGCCGCGTGACCAAGGCCGACGCGCTCCGAGCGGTCGCTCCCGCTGCGAGTCCGGCGGCGACCGCACGCGCGACGCCAGCCACTTCAGAAGCACCTGCCTCCGCGCCGGGCGGCGGCGACCAACGACGGGTGCCCATGAGTCGCCTCCGCCAGGTCATCGCCCGCCGACTGGTCGAAGCCCAGCAGGTGGCCGCAATCCTCACGACCTTCAACGAGGTCGACCTCACGGCGGTCCAGAAGCTGCGCGCCTCCTACAAGGAAGATTTCAAGGCCCGACACGATGTCGGCCTCGGCTACATGTCGTTCTTCGTCAAGGCCTGCTGCGCCGCCGCCGCCGCCGTCCCCGAGCTGAACGCGCAGATCGACGGCACCGACATCGTCTACGACGACCACGTTCACATGGGGGTCGCCGTCGGGACCGAGCGCGGCCTCGTCGTCCCCGTGGTCCGCCGCGCCGACCAACTCTCCTTCGCGGAAGTCGAACGAGAGATCACCCGCCTCGCCGCGCTCGCCCGCGACAACAAGCTCTCGATCGACGATCTTTCGGGAGCGACGTTCACGATCTCCAACGGCGGCGTCTACGGCTCACTCCTCTCCACGCCGATCCTCACACCGCCCCAGAGCGGCATCCTGGGGATGCACAAGATCGAAAAGCGACCTGTCGTGGTCGGAGAAGAAATCCAGATCCGACCCATGATGTACCTGGCATTGTCCTACGACCATCGCATCGTCGACGGAGAAGGCGCCGTGACCTTCCTGGTCCGCGTCAAAGAAGCCCTCGAGGACCCGGCGCGCCTCCTGCTGGGCGTGTGACCCACATGCCCGATACGGATTCCTTCGATCTCGTCGTCATCGGAGCGGGCCCTGCCGGCTACGTCGCGGCGATCCGCGCCGCCCAACTCGGGATGTCCGTCGCCTGCGTCGAAAAAGACGTCGCGCCCGGTGGCACCTGTCTCAATGTCGGCTGCATTCCGAGCAAGGCGCTGCTGCATTCGAGCCATCTCTTTTCCGAGGCCACCTCGGGCCTGAAGGCCCATGGCATCCAGACCGGCGACGTCTCACTCGACCTTTCCACGATGATGAAGCGCAAGGATCGCGTCGTGAAGGTCCTCACCCGCGGGATCGCCGGGCTTTTCAAGAAGAATGGCGTCACCTTGATTCGCGGACGCGCCCGCTTTGCCGGCCCAGGAGCGGTCACCATCGACGAGGGACCCGACGCGGGCCGCCGTGTGCAGGCCAGGAACATCCTGATTGCGAGCGGCAGCGTGCCCATCGAATTGCCCGACCTCCCCTTCGACGGCTCCCGCATCATCGATTCGACGGCCGCTCTTGCCCTCGAGCGCGTCCCCGACCATCTCGTCGTGGTCGGTGCCGGGGCGATCGGGCTGGAGTTGGGCTCGGTCTGGAGTCGGCTCGGAGCGCGCGTCACCGTCGTCGAACTGACCCCTGGCGTCACACCGGGCATGGACGTCGAGATGTCCGGCCTCCTGCGACGCGCCCTCGAGAAGCAGGGGCTGACCTTCCGCTTCGAGACCCGGGTCGCGTCCGCAACGACCAGGAGCAAGGGCGTCACCCTCACCCTGCGCGATCCGGCGAACGAAATCTCGGAGCTCGAGGCCGACGTCGCCCTGGTTGCCGTCGGGCGAAGAGCGCACGCCGAGGGACTCGGTCTCGAGGCCCTCGGTCTCGATCTCGACGAGCGCGGGCGCATTCCCGTCGACGAGGCCTTCGCAACGGCCGTACCCGGTGTCCATGCGATCGGAGACGTGATCGCCGGCCCCATGCTCGCCCACAAGGCCGAAGAGGAAGGGGTGGCCTGCGTCGAGCGGCTCGCCGGACTCGCCGGACATGTGAACTACGAGGCCATCCCGGCCGTCGTCTACACCCATCCCGAATTCGCCGCGGTCGGACGCACCGAGGAGCAGCTGCGTGCGGACGGGACCGACATCCGCGTCGGCCGATTTCCCTATGCCGGCAATGGTCGCGCACGGACGATGGGAGAGACCGACGGCGCGGTGAAGGTCCTGGCCGACGCGGAGACCGACCGGATCCTCGGCATCCACATCGTCGGAGCCGGGGCTTCCGACCTGATCGCCGAGGCGACCGTCGCCATCGAATTCGGGGCATCGGCCGAGGATCTCGCCCGCTCCGTGCATGCCCATCCGACGCTCCCCGAAGCCCTCAAGGAAGCGGCACTCGCGGTCGACGGCCGCGCCCTGCACGTCTGACGACACCCGCGCCTGCCCCTCCCGGACGACCCCACAGCGTCGACGAGATCCTCGAACGCCCACGCCCGCTAGGGAAGGTGGAGCGCCGGCTCGCTACGAGTCCAGGACGTCCTTGACCACGCCGACGAGATCGTCGAGTTCGAATGGCTTCTTCAGGAAACGGGCCTCCTCGGCCGCGATGCCCCCCTTCGCCCGGTCTTCCGAGTAGCCACTCATGAGGATGATCGAGGTGTCCGGGCTCTCGGCGCGAATATGGGCATAGACCTCCTGACCGTTCATCCGCGGCATCATCATATCGAGCAGGATGACGCGGATCCGATCCCGGTTCTCCTCGAAGATCGCGAGCGCCTCGACGCCATCGGAGGCCGTCAGGACATCGAAGCCGGCGTCCGCAAGGAAGGTCGCCAGCAGGCTACGCACCATGTCCTCGTCGTCGACGACCAGAACGGCACCCGGTCCCTGCCAGGAGTCCTCGTCCTCGGTCGGATCCTCCAACATCGCCTCATCGGCTTCCGCCGGAACGAAAAGGAGGGTCATCCGCGTTCCCTCGCCGGGAACGCTGCGCAGATGGATACCGCCACCGTTGCTGCGTTGGATCCCGAGGACGCGCGCCAAACCGAGACCGCGTCCGTACGTCTTGGTCGTGAAGAAGGGTTCAAAGACACGGCCGCGGGTCTCTTCGTCCATACCGGCGCCATCGTCCTCGATCTCGAGGAAGACGTAGCGCCCCTCCGAAAAGTTGGTGTCGGGGACGACCTCCCTCAAAAAATCACGATCGAACGTACGCAGACCGCTGGTGATGGTGAGCGCCCCAGGACGGCCCTCGAGCGCATCGGAAGCATTCGAAACCAGTTCGAGCACCATCTCGCGGATCTCGTCGGCACCGGACTCCACCGGGAGACTCCGGCAGTCCAACTGGACCGAGAGGGCAGAGCGCTCGTCGAGCCGCGAGCGCAGGACACTGGCGAGATCGTCGACGAGTTCGTTGAGATCCACGGACTCCGACGCCACCCGCACGCGTCCGGAGAAGGCCAGCATCTGATGGGTCAGTTGGGCGGCGCGTTGCGCCGCCGTCTCGATCTCCGCGAGCTTCTCGTCGAGCGCCGACCCCCGACGAGCCTCACGGCGCGCCAACCCCGCGTTGCCCAGCACGCTCATCAAGAGATCGTTGAACTCGTGCGCGAGCCCTCCGGCGAGAACTCCCAGACTCTCGAGGCGCTGCGCACGGTGGACCGTCTTCTCCAGGCGACTTCGCTCTGCCTCGAGTTCCTTGCGATCGGAGATATCGACCAAGGCGCCGACGATCCGCGTCGGTTTCCCGCGACCGTCCGGTACCGCGCGACCGCGGGCCAGGAAGGTTCCGTAGTTTCCGTCTGCCTGCTGCATGCGGTATTCGACGGTATACGCGGGCGTCCCGTCGCGGAGGTGGGCATCGACGGTCGCACGGATCTCTTCCAGATCGGCCGGATGGACCGCCTCGCGCCAGGCCGACAGATCGTCTCCGTCCCCCCTGACGACGCCGAGCAAACGCCGCGCGTGCACGTCGAGGGTCATGCGCCCCGCTTCGAGGTCGTGTTCCCAGAAACCGACATGGCCGGCCTCGGCGACGAGTTCGATCCGTCGATCCTGCTCTCCGAGTCGCTGCTCGGCGCGCACCCGGCCAAATCCCGCCGTGGCCCGGGCGGCCAGCAGATGAATCAGTCGCTCCTTTCGGACCGGAGCCGCACCCGGCTGCGTATCGAGTGCCAGGATCTGGCCGACCCCTTCTCCCTTCTCGTTCCGGATGACGGCACCCAGGTAGCTGCGTGCGCCGAGTCGCCGAAGTGCCACGGCCCCCTCGAACATTTTCGCCCCGAGGTCGGGGCAGGCGCAGAAGCCTGCCTCGCGAACCTGCAGGCACGGCGTACCCGCGAGGTCATATTCAAAATTGTCGAGATTCCCCTGTGGGCCGCGCACGCTCAGAGTGCGCACACTCCCGCGGGAGAAGTATTCGCAGACCAGGACGTAGGGCAGATCGAGGAGATCTGCGGTGACCTGCGCGAGTTCGCCGAAGAAGCTCTCGCCGGCCGTGGCGGAAATCCGATTGAGTGCCCGACCCACACGATAGATCTCGGCGCGATGCGCACGAATGGCCGCCATCTGCCGAGCGACGATTTCGACGACCTGGTCGTCCTGCGGCGAGAAGGGCGTCGCCCTCGCCGACAGACCGGCAAACCAGAGAACCTCGACGATCTCGCCTCCTCCCAGCAACGGCACTCCCAGGAAGAAATCGAATTCCTGGCCGTCGCCGGCGACCCGGGCGTCTTCGCGAGCGACGCAAACCCTCTCGCTGGTCGCGACCACCTGCGCGGCATGACCGCGAGCAGCCGCGACAGTCTCCGGCGCCACCGGTGCCCCAGGGGATGCGGAAACGGCAGCGATCTCGTGGAGTTCCCCGCGCTCGACGCGAAAGAGACCGCCAAAATCTACGCCGAGGGCACGCGCCCCCAGAGCCAGCGAGGCCTCCAACTCGGCCTCCGGCACACCCTTCTCGCGCGCGACGATCTCCTGCAGCTCGCGGAAGACGTCCAGGAGCGGACCGGAATCCGCACTCGCATCAGAC
>JAPOLW010000264.1 GCA_029976905.1 bacterium
CCCTCCCAGCGAGCGGAATGGTGGTGGACGGCCTTTGCGATGAGTTCCTTCCCGGTGCCGCTCTCTCCCTGGATCAGAACGGTGGCATCGCTTTTGGCGACGCGACCCAGCAGCTTGTAGATGTCCTGCATGGCGGGGGACCGCCCGATGATCTCGACGCCGGTCTCCTGCTTCTTGCGCAGTTCATCGCGCAGGGTGTCGACACGAGTGGAGAGTCGTCGGGTCTCGAGAGCGCGATCGACGAGCAGGCGCACCACCTCGAGGTCGAAGGGCTTGGTGACGTAATCGTAGGCGCCGCGCTTCATGGCTTCGACGGCGTTGTTCATCGTGGTCTGCGCCGTCATGACGATCAGGGTCGTCTCACATCCCGCTTCTTGCGCTTTCGTGACGACGTCGAGCCCGTTCATCTCAGGCATCCGGATGTCGAGGAGGGCGAGGTCCATGGCGCCGGCGTTGAGTCGGGCGAGGGCGTCGGCACCGGTCGCGGCTTCATGGACCCGATGTCCGTCCGCGGCGAGGGCCTCCTTCAAGACCCAGCGGATCGAACGCTCATCGTCGGCGATGAGGATGTCGGCCGGCTGTTCATGCTCCATGGTTCACTCCTACGAGGACGGGTAACGTGATGAGGAACGAGGCTCCTCCGCGGGGTCGTTGGCGGGCGCGGAGAGCACCTCCATGTTCGTTGGCGATGCGTCGACTGATGGCGAGACCGAGACCGGTCCCCTGGGATTTGGTGGTGAAGAACGGGGCGAAAATGCGCTCGGTGTCTTCGTCGGCGAATCCCGCACCCTGATCTTCGACTTCGATCGAAAGGAAACGAGCGGCCAGATTCTCTCCCTCGACTCGATAGGTGGTCTCCATCCGCGTCGAAATGATGACGGGAACCCCCTCGGGCGATGCCTCGACCGCGTTGCGGAGAAGATTGATCAAGACCTGCGTCAGGCGGTCCGGGTCGCCGAGGACCGGGGGCAGACTCGGGTCGTAGTTCCGCACGAATGCCGTCGCTGGTGCGCGCGCTTCCTCGATGGAGATGACGCGGTCGATGAGTTGGTGGACGTTGATGGGTGAGCGCGTCGATCGGGGGCGCCCAGAGAGCTCCAGGAGCTGCGACATGAGGCCGTCGAGTCGGTCGATTTCCTCGACCATGATCTGCGTGCATTCCGTCGCGCGCTGGCTCGGCGAGGGTTCGGTGGTCAGGAGTTGCGCGGCGCCTCGCATGCCCGAGAGCGGGTTGCGGATTTCGTGGGCGAGCCCGGCGACGAGGGTCTCGAGCTCGCTCAGCCGATCGCTCTGCCGGGTGCGGGCCTCGAGTTCTTGCTGGTGGGAGAGGTTCCGAAGGGTCAGGAGGGTTCCGACCGGGGTGCCGTCGTCCTCCCGCAGGGGCGTTCCCGAAGCCTGCACGGGGGTGTGCGTTCCCGTGCGGTGGAGCAGACTCCCAGAGCGATGGACCGCGCGCCTCGGGGCGGCGCGCGCGGTTCCGATGAGTTCGATCAACCAGGGGTTGCGCGACAGGATCTCCGCGGCAGGTCGCCCGATGGCGAGCGCCGCAGAATGCTCGGTCAGCGCGGCCGCCTCCTCGTTCATGAACTCGATGGCCCCGGTGGGGCCCATCACGAGCAGCGCCTCGTCGACACTTTCCAGAACGTTGAGCCACTGGGCCGCCAGAAATTTCGAGAGTGCCTTTCTCATCAGCTTCTGCCCAATATTTAAGCACGAGATGGCCCCATCGCGAGCGAAAACGCTGCTTCCTTCGCCAGGAAGCCGCCCGGGACCCTCTCCCTAAGCAAAGACTTGACCCGGTGGCGCCAGGTGGGCACTCAAGCCGGGATGGTCAGTATCGCGCAGGCAATGGCCCTGGTCCTCGGGGAGGTCGGCCGTATGGGAACCGAAAGGGTGCCGCTCGCCGGGGCATCGGGCCGGATCCTGGCGGAGGTCGTCCACGCCCCCTTCGATGTGCCCGGTTTCGCAAACTCACAGATGGACGGCTTCGCGGCGCGGGCCACGGATCTGGCACGCGCCCGAGAGACGGCACCCGTGGCGCTGCCCGTGACCGCGACGGTCGCTGCCGGACGCCCCCTCGAGTCCCCGGTCGAGCCGGGGACCTGCGTTCGGATCATGACGGGCGCCGCCGTGCCGCCTGGCGCCGATACGGTGGTCCCGATCGAGGACGCCGTCGCGGAGGGGGCGATGGTGCGTTTCACGGCTCCGTCGCCTCCCGGCCGATTCGTCCGTCCCGCTGGAGAAGATCTGGCCTGCGGCGAGGCGATTCTCCAACGGGGTCGATGTCTTCGTCCTCCCGACATCGGTGTCCTCGCCTCGATCGGGTGTGTCGAGGTTCCGGTCTCGTTGCGGCCCCGGGTTGCCATCGTGGGAACGGGAGACGAGTTGGTTCCGATCGGTCGCCCTTTGGGGCCGGGGCAGATCCATGACTCCAACGCCTACACTCTGGCGGCGGCGGTGGAAGCGCTCGGCGGCGTTGCCGACCGGCTCGGGATCGTTGCGGATGATCGCGAGTCGTTGCGCGCGATGCTGCAGGAGGCGGCGCGTTACGACTGTGTCCTCTCGACCGGCGGTGTTTCGGTTGGGGACTTCGACTACGTGAAGGAGGTCATGGACGAGCTGGGGCTGCGCCGCCGCTTCTGGCGTGTTGCCCAGAAGCCGGGCAAGCCGTTGACGTTTGCGGCCCAGCCCGGTTGTCTCTACTTCGGACTTCCTGGGAATCCGGTGTCGGCGATGGTCTGCTTCCACCTCTACGTCGCACCGGCCCTGCGCGCTTCCCTGGGGAGGCCGGACATCTTTCCCGCGACCGTCGAGGTGACGGTGGCTGAGGAGATGCGCACCGCAGGATCCTTGATGGAGTTGGTGCGCTGTCGACTCGAGCGCGAGGGCGATCGTCTGACGGCGCGGCCGACGGGGACCCAGAGTTCGGGAGCGTTGCGCTCCCTCTCGCTTGCCGATGCGCTGGTCCTGAGTCCGCCGGGGCAGGATCGGCTGCGTGCGGGGGATCGGGCGCTCGCCCTGCGGCTGCATCCGGCCGAAGCATTGTCGACCGCGCATCCTTTCGGGTGAGTCGTACCCGGCACGGACTCGTACCGGGCGAGTTGCGTCGGCACGTCCTTTTCTCTTCAACGAGCGTGACGGACGGAAATGAACCGTCGTGGCGCATGTGGGGGGATAGTCCAGGACACGAGGCAGGTGGGGGAGGGTTTCGCATCGGGCGCGTGGCCGGAGGCGACGCGCCGGGTGCTGGCGCGGGCCCACCCGGGGTGCGGCGCGCAACGCAACTCGCCCGATCGGTCGCGACCGCGGTTTCGAGGGCGGGGTTCCTTCTTCTCCTCGGTGCCTGCAGTGGGCCGTTGCCGGAGGCCGACTCTCCGCAGGCAAGACTCTATGCGCGGGAGTGCGGGACGTGTCACGCCGCGTATCCTCCCCATCTCTTGAAGCCGGCGATGTGGCGCATGCAACTGGAGCGAATGGCGTTGCTCCGACGACAGCGAGGTCTTCCGCCGCTGTCGCAAGAGGACGCCGGCGCCATTCTCGATTATCTGACCAGACACGCGGGTTGACGGGCGACCGAGAGCGCCCCGGGGCACGAGGAGTGGATCAGCATGCAATTGCAGAGAGAAAAAGCAGCGCCGCAGAGTGTGCGGACGGATCTTCTGGCCATCCCCGTGCGCAGCGGATCCGCGCGCGGGCCTGACCTGGCTGCTCTGGACCGGGCCGTCGGTGGACGACTTCTCGACGAGGCGCGGCGGCGTCGGCATGACATCGCCAAGCAAGGATCGGTCTTCGTCTACCAGACCCACGGCGACCTTCCGGCGGAGCAGATCGCCCTGATCGGGGTGGGAGGCGAAGGAAAGGGGCCACCGTCGGCTGAAGCCTGGCGCCGTTTTGCGGGGCAGGCCGTCGATCTGGCGCGCCGTTCGCGGTGCAAGACGATGGCCCTCTCGGTTGCGCAAGGGGCGACCCGTGCGAGCACGATCGAAGCGGTCGCCGAAGGTGCGCTTCTGGCGAGCTACCAGGTTCGCGGCTACAAGACGGCCGCGAAAGCAAGCGAACTGAAGACCTGCTCGATCGTCGGAGCGAGTCCCTCCCGGGCCATGGCCGAGGCGCAGGAGCGCGGCCGCGTGTTGGCCGAAGCCACCTGTTTCGCCCGCGATCTCATCAACGAGCCCGCCGCGGTGGTCACCCCGGCTCATCTGGGCAAGGTGGCGCAGTCGATGAAGAAGGAATTCGGCCTCAGGGTGCGCGTGCTCGGCCTCCAGGATCTGAAGAAGCTCGGGATGGGCGCCATCCTGGGCGTGGGGCAGGGCAGTATTCACGAGCCGCGCCTCATCGAGTTGGTCTACTCACCGGCCCGGCGCGCCAAGCTGGGCCCGGTGGCGCTGGTCGGCAAGGGTATCACCTTCGATTCCGGTGGACTCTCGCTCAAGCCTCCCGGCAACATGGAAATCCAGAAGCGGGACATGGCGGGCGCCGCGGCCGTACTGGGGGCAATGCGCGCCATTGCTGCCCTGAAGCCTCCCATCGAGGTGCGCGGTTACGTGGCCTCGGCGGAGAACATGCCCGACGGGGGAGCGTATCGCCCGGGTGACGTTCTGCACACCTACTCCGGGAAGACGGTCGAGGTCTTGAATACCGACGCGGAGGGCCGGCTGGTCCTGGCCGATGCCCTCACCTGGGCCGCCCAGGGAGCAGGTGCGGCCGCGCCACAGTGCATCGTCGACCTCGCCACATTGACGGGAGCGGTCACGGTCGCTCTGGGTCGCTCGGTCGCCGGGGTCATGGGTTCCGATGGTGCGTTGGTCCGACAACTCGTCGACGTCGGGCGAGAGACGGGCGAGCCGATGTGGGAATTGCCGCTGGTCGAGGACTACCGCCCCGCACTCGACAGTCCTTTTGCCGATCTCAAGAACATCGGCGACGGGACGGCGGGATCGATTTTCGGAGGACTCTTTTTGCGGGAGTTCACCGGCGGTCTCCCCTGGGCACACATCGACATCGCGGCGGTCGCGTACGCCGACAAGGCTCAACCCTACGTGCCGCGGGGCGCTGTCGGTTGGGGGGTGCGGAGCCTCTGCGGTCTCGTCGAGCGAATGGCCCGCCGCTAGGACGCCGCCTGGACGGGGCCGGCCGTCACGGGAGCGAGGCGGGGGAAACGCTTGCGTTCGATGAACTCTGTGCGCGGATCTCGAGGATGTCGTCGGCGCTCTTGGGAACCGCTTCCGTGAGGATCCGGGCGCCGTCTGCGGTGACCAGGACGTCGTCCTCGATGCGGATGCCGATGCCACGGTATTCGTCGGGGACGCCGTCGAGCCGGGGGGAGAAGTACAGCCCGGGTTCGATCGTCAGAACCATTCCGGGCTCCAGGGGCCTGGGGGCTCCGTCGAGGTTGTAGGCGCCGACATCGTGCACGTCGAGGCCGAGCCAGTGGCCGGTGCGGTGCATGTAGAACTGCTTGTAGTCCTCGCCGCGGGGGGCTTCGGGGCGCTCACCAGGCAGCAGCCCGAGCGAAAGAAGACCGTCCACCAGAATCTCGACGGTGAGTTCGTGGATCGATTCGACCGTGGCGCCCGGCCGGACGGCACCACACGCGGCCTCCTGCGCCGAAAGGACGAGGTCGTAGAGCCGCCGCTGTGCCGGTGTGAAGTCGGTGCCCACCGGAAACGTCCGCGTGATGTCCGCGCAGTAGTGGCCGACCGGCTGCCACAAACGCAGATCGAACATGCGACGTTAGCATTCGCGCGATGCAAAGGTGGCGAGTTCGAACGGCGCGTCAGTACGCAAA
>JAPOLW010000265.1 GCA_029976905.1 bacterium
TCTGGAAGAAGATCGAGCTGTAGGCGGGTCCGTCGAGGGATCCGTCGTAGCCCGCATCGATCAGGGCCCAGGCCTTGCGCTCCTCGTCCGCCTTGCAGGATACGAACTCGGCGATGTCCGGGTGTCCCACGTCCAGAACGACCATCTTGGCCGCGCGACGGGTCTTGCCGCCGGACTTGATCACTCCCGCCGAGGCGTCGGCCGCGCGCATGAAGGAGACCGGCCCCGAGGCAGTTCCCCCTCCCCCGAGGGCCTCCTTGGACGAGCGGATCCGCGAGAGGTTGACGCCCGAGCCGGAGCCCCCCTTGAAGATCACCCCCTCGCGCCGATACCAATCCAGGATCGAGTCCATGGTGTCCTCGACCGACAGGATGAAACAGGCCGAACACTGGGGCTTTTCCTCGACACCGACGTTGAACCAGACCGGAGAGTTGAAGGAGGCTTTCTGCTTCACCAGAAGGTGGGAAAGCTCGTCGGCGAAGACGTCGGCCTGCACCGGGGTCTTGAAATACCCCTGCTCGAGGCCCCACGTCCGGACCGAGCCAACGACCCGGCCGATGAGCTGCTTCACGCTCGTCTCACGCTCTGGGGTCCCCAGAGGTCCACGGAAGTACTTCGACGCCACCACGTTGGTGGCCAGCTGTGACCAGGCGGACGGCACCTCGACGCCCTCCTGCTCGAAGACGACGTCGCCGCCCTCTCCGGAAATCACCGCATTGCGACGCTCCCACTCTTCGCTCGCGATCGGGTCGATACGCGATCCGTCCGGAGCCCGCGTGAAGCTCCGTTCGAGAGAGATCCCCCGGCCGGTCGACGTCAAGCCAGCCGATTCCGCCGGGGCGGCCTCGGCCGGAGTCGAAGCCCCGGGTCGGTCTTTTTGTGTCGAAGTCTCCACCTGTCGTCGCCCTCCTCTGTTCCCGTCTCTGTTCCCGTCTCGACCCAGCGGTCCGGTCCCGTCCCCGGCCCCTTCGCGATCCGTTGTCGCTCCTACCGACGGGACGATAGGCGGGCGGCGCGGCAGGTCGGCCGGGCCGCAGCCGACGGATCGGGGACCCAAAAGGACCCCGGCAACCCGCTGCCCGGCTCGACGACTCCGGGCCGCAGCCCCCCTTCGTCCCCCGATCTTGTGTGGCAGGACGATAAGCCACACAAGATATAGTGCTGTCAAACGATTTCTGCGAAGCGCAGCCCTTGACTCGGAAGATTCTGGGGTCAAGACATGATTCTCCGGATCGCCGACCTTCTCGACGGCGCCCTCCGTGGCGCCGGACTCGAGGCCACCTCGACCATCTGGAAGATCGCCGAGGCGTGGCCACAAATCGTCGGCCCTCGCATCGCGACGCACGCCACGCCGGTCCGCCTGCGACGCGGCGAACTGACCCTGGCGGCTCCGGAGGCGACCTGGCGACAAGAACTGGCTCTCCTCGGCCCCGAGATCGCCTCCAGCGTCAATAAGAAAATCAAAGGAGCAGCGGTCGAGCGCATCCGGCTGACCTCTGCGCCCCTCCCCTTGCCCAGCCGCAGGCATCGTCGTCGACTGCGCCCACCGGCGGCTGGCTCTACGCACGTGTCGGCGGCCGAACTCGCCGAGCCAGCGGCCGAAGCCCGGCCCGCGGTCGCCGCCGCGATCGGCGCCCTCGCCGACACCCGGGCCCGTCGCCTGCGGGCGGATGGGGCCCGTCGCCTGCGGGCGGATGGGGCCCGCCCGCTCGACCGCAGACGCCGCCGCTGATCCGTCCCGGGTCGACCGCGGCGCAAACGTCCCCTATACGTCGGCGCCATGCGCGATTCGTTTGGTCGACGGGAGCGCCCCCGCCTGGGGCGGAGGATCCTTCTCTGGGCGATCCTTCTGGCGATCGGGGGCCTGGGGGGGTGGATCCTCTGGGCAGGCACCGGTGGCCCTACGGCGCGGTGGACGACGCCCCTGCGCCTCGTCGGGCGGGCGACGCCCCTCGAGGTCGAGATCCTCGCCGGCCGCGCCGGATTGCGCGACGTGGAGGTCGTCGCCCGCCGCCCGGATGGCTCGCCGGTCCTTCTCGCGCAGGACGAGTTCCCGGCCGACAGCCTCCTGGGCAGCGGCGTGCGGCGCCACACCGTGCAGCTCGAGCTCGACGCCCGGCAGCTCGACCTCCCCGAGGGAAAGCTGCAGATCGAGGTCTTCGCCGCCGACCACGCGCCAACGGCCTTTCTGCACAGCCGGGAGCCGCTGCTCACGGCCGAGGTGGAGGTCGACCTCACGGCGCCGCGGATCCGGGTCCTCGGCGGACAGCATTACGTTCGTCAGGGCGGCAGTGACCTGGTCCTCTATGAGGTCGGAGAGGACGCCATCGAGTCCGGCGTGCGGGTCGGCGACGTCGACTTCGAGGGCCGCGCGTCGCCAGCCCTGCCCGAGGGGATCCACGCCGCCCTCTATACCGTCGCCCACGACGCCGCCGGCAACGTCCTGCCGACGGTCACCGCCGTCGATGCCGCCGGCAATCGTCGCACCGTCGCCTTTCCCGTCGAGGTCCGCGCACGCACCTTTGCGTCGGAGGAGATCCGGGTGAGCGACGGTTTCATCGACAGCACCGCCCGCCCACTACTCGCGGCGAATGACCAGGCCGTACCCGACGACCCCATCGACGCCTTCCTCGCGGTCAACCGTACGATGCGACGGCAGAGCGAGGAGAGGCTGCGCACCCTCACCGCGGGGTCCGATGCGGGCCTGGCGATTACCGGAGCGTTCCGGCAACAACCTGGCACCAAGGTCGGTTCGCGGTACGCCGAGCACCGCAGCTACGTCTACGGCGACCAGGTCGTCGACCACCAGGACCACCTCGGGTACGACCTCGCCTCGGTCAAGCAGGCGCCGATCGAGGCAGCCCAGACAGGACGTGTCATGGCCGTCGAGGACCTGGGCATCTACGGGAACGTGGTTCTGATCGACCACGGCCTCGGCCTGGCGTCGCTCTACGCCCACCTCAGCAGCACCGAGGTCGAGGTCGGCGAAGTCGTCGAGTCGGGCGCGGTCGTGGGGCGCAGCGGCGAGACCGGGCTCGCCTCGGGCGACCACCTTCACTTCAGCATCCTGGTCTCCGGCCGCCACGTCGATCCGATCGAATGGTGGGATCCGCGCTGGGTGCGGCTGCACGTCCTCGAGCCCCTGGCCGAAGCGAGCACCGGCCAGCCACTTGGGCCCGGCGACGGCAGCCGTTAGATCCTGGACATGGGGCGCAAGAAGAAGACTCCAGCCGGGGCAGCGCCCGACGCGGCGCGCCTCGCCGCGCGGGGCGTCGATGGTGTCGAGCCTCTCGATGCGCTGCGCCGACTCTCCGCCCAGTGGGGGGACGACCCGGAGATCGATGCCTGGGCCGTCGAGCGCGCCGCAGGTCTGCAGGATCCGGCCGTGGGCGCCCTGTTGCACGAACTCGAAGAGCGCTCGGCCGACAAGCGGGTGCGCCGCGAAATCAAGCGGGCTCTTTACCGATTGCAGCAGCGCGGCCTCTGGCAGCCCCCGGATGCGCCGGCGCCGCCCCGGACGCGCGACCTCATGGGGCCGGCCGAGGACGCCCCGCAAGCCTGGCTCTCGCCCATCGATCCCACGGGGACGCGGCTGGTGTGGATGGCGCGCACGACCGCGGGTGCGGTGGCTACGCTCTCGGCGGTGGTCAACGAGGACCAGGGAATCCGGGAGTTCCATTCCGGCAAGACCACCCGCAAGGCGCTGCGCGAGAGCCATCGGGAAATCGCCCAACGGAGCGGCATTCCGCTGGTCGAGGCCCCCTGGGCGTGGGTCCTCGAATCCTTGCGCACGGCGTTCGAGAGAACCGAGAAGGGACGCTTCCCGGAGGTGCCGAACGTCCTTTCGACCCTGGCGCCCCGCGCGCCGGTCGAACCGCCGGCCCCCCCGATCGAGGCACGACTCGATCGCGCCGAGGTCGCCGGGGACGAAGAGGCCCTGGCTGCGTCGGCCGCCCTGCTCGGGGAGCGGGAGGTCGGGACCTGGGTGCTTCCGATCTCCTGGCTCGAGGAGACGCTCGAGAAATTGTCGGAAGCCGATGGCTCCCTGCTCGTCGTGAGCCCGGCGGCAACCGAAGAACGTCGCCGGGAGATGGTCGAGCGGGCGGTGGACCAGATCCTCGATCCGGCCGACCGTCGCACCCGCTTCGCCGACCGACTGGAGGAAAGCGCGTTCCTGCTCGTCGAGCGCGACGCCGCGCCCTCCGCTCGTCAGGCCTTCGCCGCGTCCATCGCCGCACGCGCAGGAACGCCCATTGCGCGCATCCCGATTCTCGCCGAGATCACCCGCCGCAGTCTGGCTCTGGCCTTCCAGGCGCGAGCGCAGAAGGGCCAGGAGGACGCGCAGTCCTCACTCGTCCTGACCCCGCAGCAGGCGATGGCCGAACAGCAGCGTCGTGGTCGCCGCGGCCCGGGCTAGGGAGCCCCGGTCAGGAGTTCGGCCCCGTCCAGGGAGCCCCGGTCGGGAGTTCAGCCCCGGCCAGGGGACCACGCTCAGGAGTTCGGCCCCGGCCAGGGGCCACGCTCAGGAGTTCGGCCCCGTCGGAATCTCCGAGAAGGGCTTTTCCTTGTCGACCCGGGGCTCGATGGGCAGTCCCAGAATGCGTTCAGCGACGATGTTGCGCAAAATCTCGTCCGTCCCTCCGGCGATGCGTCCACCGGGCGCCGCCAGGTAGGCTCCCGCGAAGCCCGCGCCCAGAGCCGAGCGTTCCGCATCGATCGCGCCGCCGGCCGCTCCAAGTAGTTCGAGGGCAAATGCGGCCATCTCCTGCCGAAGGGGCGCACCGACGATCTTTCCGATCGAACTCTCGGGCCCGGGGGTCAGACCGCGCGAAAGTGCCGACAGGGCTCGATAACGCGTGTACTGCACTCCTTTGTGGCGAATGTAGAAGTCGGCGAGTCGCTCCCGCACGGATCGGTCCTCGAGGGCCGGGCGACGACCGCGGCGCGCCTCTCGCGAGAGCGCGAACAACTCGTCGAACGCCGGCCCGGCCGGGGACCCGGACAAGGTCTGGCGTTCGTTCATCAGTGTCGTCAAGGCGCCACGCCAACCCTCGTCCACCGCTCCGATGCGCGCGTGATCGGGAATGCGGAGATCGTGGAAGAAGACCTCGTTGAAGTTGCTCGCTCCGTTCATCTGGCGGATGGGTCGCACCTCGACACCCGGCGCACGCATGTCGATGATGAAATAGCTGATCCCCTGGTGCTTCGATTTCCCGGGGGCGGTTCGCGCGAGCAGCATGCCGAAATCGGCGTAGTGTGCGCCGCTGGTCCAGATCTTCTGACCATGGACCACCCAGTCGTCGCCCTCGCGGATCGCACGCGTCCGCAGACCGGCGAGGTCGGAGCCAGCGGCGGGCTCGCTGAAGAGTTGGCACCACACTTCGTCCGCGCGCAACATCGGCCGGAGGTAACGCTGCTTTTGCGCTTCGGTTCCGTGGACGAGCAGGGTCGGCCCGAGCATTCCCTGACCGATGGTGAAGAGATTGGGCGGCACGCGGTAGCGCTGCTCTTCCTGTTCCCAGAGGACCGCCTCGAGCCGCGTCGCACCACGCCCGCCATACTCGGCAGGCCAGGTGAGACAGGCCCAGCGTCCCTCTGCCTTGCGCGCCATCCAGGCGCGGGCCCGGGGCACGGCGTCAGGCAGGCGGTGCCAGTCGGCAGGTGATGGCGGCTTCTCGCCCGACGGGAGCCGCTCGGCGTTTGCGTCGAGCCACTCGCGTGCCTCCCGACTAAACGCCTTCTCGGCCGGAGTATCCTCGAAGTTCATACGCT
>JAPOLW010000266.1 GCA_029976905.1 bacterium
GTCCTCGCCGTCGCGAAGCCAATCGGCCGGGCCGCCCACGTTGGGAGCAACCACCGCGAGGCCGGCCGCGCGGGCCTCGCGGACGACACGCGACCATGCCTCGTCACACCGCGAGGGAAGCACGAGCACGTCGGCGGCAGCGAATACCGAGTCGATCTCCAAGGGCGCAAACGAACCACCCCAGACCACCGGCCGGCCGGCCGTGCGGCGCCGCAGGGCTTCGACCCAAGCCGCGCCGGCTTCCACCTCCTCGCCGTATACCGTGAGCGTAAACGGCGCCGTCGGAAGCCCCTCGAGAGCATCGACGAGCAGGTCGAGCCCCTTGTGGGGCAGGAGCGTCCCGATGAAGAGCAACCGCAGCGGCCCCGCAACCGCACCCTCCTCTGCGGCCCCCGGCGGCCCCGCCACCCGCCCGGTCCCGGGGGCCCCCGGCGATCCCGCCACCTGCCCGGTCCCGGGGGCCACCGGCGGAACGCGCGCCAGACCGGGCTCGACGACCTCGATCCGCCCGTCGAGGAACGGCAGCTGCTCCTCGTAGCGTCGACGCAGCGACGGGGAGGGCGCTACGACGGCATCGACACTCGCGAGCAACCTCGCCATCGCGTCGAAGCGCTCGCGCACCCGGTCGCCGACACCGTGCTCGGCGAGACACGCCACGCAGCGGAGGCCTGCATCGGGTCCCGGACAACGACGACCGTCGACGTCAAGCAAAAAGAGACGATGGCAGAGATAGTAGGCATCGTGCAGCGAGAGGACGGTCGCGACGCGGGCCTCGCGGGCGATGGCCGCCAGGCGGTTCGAAAGCGTCGCCAGGTGCTGGACGTGCAGGACATCGGGCTGCACCTCGCCCAGGAAGGAACGAAAGGGCGCATCGAGGAAGGCCCCTTCGTAGTACCCGGCAAACGACGGCCGGGCGCCATCGTGTACGACCACGCGACGGACGCGAACCCGCCCCACGACTTCGTCGCGCGTAGCTCCCTCCGGCCGGTCCGCCGACGACTCGCGCGCGAAGACGGCGACCTCGTGGCCGCGTGCCACCAGGGCCTCGGCCTGCTCCGCTGCGACCTGCTCGACCCCGCCGCGCCCCGCGGGCGGGTAGCCATGCACCGCGACCGCGATCCGCACGTTCCCGGCCTACGAGAAAACCGGCGCACGCACAATCGCCTCGAGCGCCTCCACCAGAGCCACGGAGGAATGCGCCGTGCGTGCCCGCGCCAGGGCCAGGGCTTCGGCCGCGAAGCGGCGCCCCGCCCGGATCGATTCGAGAGCCGACGCAAGCGACGCGGCGTCGTCGGGAGGCACGATCAGGCCGGTCTCCCCCTCGAGGACGGCTTCGGGGAGGCCGCCCACCCGCGTCGTGACCACCGGGCGGCCGTACGCGTAGGCGAGCGGCACGACCGCCGACTGGGTCCCCGAGCGGTAGGGAAGAACGACCGCCGTAGCGACGGCGAAGTAGTCGCCCACCTCGGCCAGCGGGACGAAGCGATCGTCGACGTGCACGCGCGCGCCAAGACCCGCGCGGGCCAACGCCTCGTCGACCGACGACCGGTCGACATACCATTCGCCCGCGATGATCGCGCGCCAGCGCGGCCCCGCAGGCTCGAGTCGGGAGAGCGCGTCGACGAGCACGTCGACACCCTTGTACGCCCGCACATGGCCAAAGAAGAGAAAGACCACCTCGTCCTCCTCGACACCCAGCCGACGGCGCGCCCTCGCTTCGTCCGCGACCGCGACGGTCGCGGGCGCCGGCATCGCCAGGCGACGCACCTCGCACCCGACACCCAGTGCCCGCAGCGCCTCCTCCTCTGCCGCGGCGTGGACGAAGCAGACGTCTTCCCCCCGGTAGCCAAGCGTGCGCAACCGCCCCCATGGGACGCGATCCTCGTGCGGCCGGGCATTGTGCACCATCCAGGCCACCCGGGACGCGCCGCGCACGCGACCGGCGATCGTCGCCAGCGCCGGCGCGAAAAACGGGTGCCAACGCTGCAGGAGAACCACGTCCGGGTGACGATCGCGGATCGCGCCCCCGGTTTCCCACCACGTCGACGGTCGCAGGCTGTCGATCGGCGCCGTGGTGAGGCCCGCGACTTCTGGAGGTGGGGCATCCGGATCGAGCTGGGTGCGGCCGGGAAAGAGGAGCTTCGGATACTGTCGTCGGTAGGAGAAGACGTGCACGTCGTGGCCGCGCGCGCGCGCGGCGGCCACGATGCCCGCCGAGTGTTGTGCGATGCCGCCGCGCAGGGGATGGATCGGCCCGACGAGCGCGAAGCGGCTCATGGCGGCCCGGGGGCGGCCCGCCGCGCAACGGCGACCACCGTGCCCAGCAGGAGGCCCGTGAGAATGCCGTCGGCGGCGTCGCGCAGAAAATAGTGCATGAAGTTGTGCACGAAGAGCGCGGCGCAGGCCGCCACCGCCCCGACCCCGACACCGCGCCACGTCCCGGAGACCGAACCGAAGCGGCGCACCGCCGAGCCGAGCGGCACGAAGAAGAACGCAAACAGAAGTCCGACTCCGACGAAGCCCAATTCGACCCAGACGTGCAGCGGCAGGGAATGGGCGTGCCCGCGGAACCAGTAGGTGCTGATTTCCAGGGAGGCGCCCCCGACCAGAAGCGACCAGTTGCCCGCGCCGTGCCCAAGCCAGGGCTGCTCGCGGATTCGGTCGGCCGCAAACGAAAAGATCTCGCGTCTCGGGCCGAGACCGCCATGCGCCCAATAGGCGAACGCACCGACCGAGACCACCGCCACGAGCACCAGGGCGGCGACGATCCGGATACGGGGGCCCGCCCCGGGAAGACGCCCACGCGCGGCCAACCACCACCCGCCGACCAAACAAAGCCCACCGCCCAGAGCGGCGAGGCTTCCCATCGAACCCGTGCCCCAGACACCGACTGCCGCCCCCACGACCCCGAGGAGACAGAACCACGGGACCACGCCCCCGAGGCCGGCACCGGCCAGCAGGAGGCCGCCCTGCTCGACGAACTCGCCGAGCCGATTGGGGTGCCAGAACAGCGCACGCCCACGCACCGACCCGCCGTGCGCGATGGCGCGATGGTAGAGTTCGCGGGCTTCGCCCGCAGGCGCCACCCAGTGCAGGCGTTCGGCCGCGCCCCACAGAGCGCTCGGCACGATGGCCACCAGGGTCGCAATGACCAGCGGCCGCGGGTCGCGCGTCCGATCCGCAGCCGCAACCCAGGCCGCCAGGGTGACGATGGCCCACTTGCCCAGCAGTGCGGGGACGAAGGCGGACTGGCGCGCCCACACGACCGAGGCGGCAACCCACAGCGGCAGAGCGAGCGTGGCGGCGAACACAGCGGGCTCCTCGCGCAGCGTTTCCACGATCGACCGGGCCCGGGCGCACGCGACTCCGCACAGCACGAGCGTGGCCGGCTCCGCCCACGGCACCAGGCCGACCCGAAGCGGCACGAGCACCAGGATGGCCGGGAGAGCGAAGGACGGCGCCCAGCGGCCGAGAGCCGCCCCGCCCAGGACGGCCACGCCGGCAACGGCCAGGCCAAGGGCCTCGGTGTCACTCACGATGCGGCCCGAGCCGGGCTGGCCACGAAGGGCTCCCACCTCTCGCCGCGCAGGATCGAGACGATGCGCGACGCAGCGCGGCCGTCGCCATACGGATTGACCGCCTGCGCCATGCGGGCGTGCTCGCGCGGGTCGAGCAGGATCCGCTCTGCAGCCGAGACGATGGCCTCTTCTTCGACCGCGACGAGTCGCACCGCACCAGCCTCGACGGCCTCGGGCCGCTCGGTGGTCTCGCGCAGCACGATCGCGGGGACGCCCAGCGCCGGCGCCTCCTCCTGGACCCCGCCGGAGTCGCTGAGGATGAGATGCGCGCCCGCCATGAGCTCGACGAATTCGGGATAGGCCAGGGGTGCCACGAGCTCGATCCGCGGGTGTCCGCCCAGGGCCTCCTCCATGACGTGGCGCACGTTGGGGTTGGGGTGCACGGGGTAGACCAACCGGACGTCCTCGTGTCGGTCCGCGATTCGCCCCAGGGCGCGGGCGATCGCGCGCATGCCATCGCCAAAACTCTCGCGGCGATGCGCGGTCACCACGATCCGCCGCTCGCCGTCGATGACGGGAAAGCGTGCGGATTCCCGCTCGGCGAGATGCGCGCGGGTCTGCTGCAGGGCATCGACCACCGTATTGCCCGTGAGGTGGAGCGTCTGCGCAGGAAACCCCTCGCGCAAAAGATTGTCGCGCGCCGCCGCGGTCGGCACGAAGTGTGCTCGGCCCACCCGGTCGGCGACGATCCGATTGAGCTCCTCGGGAAACGGCTGCGCCAGATCGTGGGTGCGCAGGCCGGCCTCGACGTGAGCGACGGGCACCCGCCGGTAGAAGGCCGCGAGCGAGGCGGCCATGGCCGTCGTGGTGTCTCCCTGGACGAGGACCCAGTCGGGCGCGACCCGCGCCAGAACCTCATCCATCGCCGTGAGGGCGCGCGCCGTCAGGTCCGAAAGCGACTGGTCCGGGCGCATCAGGTCGAGGTCGTGCTCGGGCTCGATCGCGAAAAGGCGCAGGACCTGGTCGAGAAGGTCGCGGTGCTGGGCCGTCGCACAGACCTCGACCGCGCAGCCGCGCAGCCGGGCCTCGCCCACGACCGGGGCCATCTTGATGGCCTCGGGGCGAGTCCCGACCACTACGAGGAGCCTCGTCACGATTCATCCGGATGCCACTGTGCGGGCAGTCGCACAAGGCCCGCATCGGCATCGTCCCCCCCGACGACGAACTCGATCTCCACGGTGTCGTAGAGCCGCGTGCCGGTCTCGTCGAGGGCGTGCGCCCGCAGTCGATGGCGTCCGGCGGTCAGGGGCAAGCGGTCGAAGCGCAGCCGATATCGGTAGCGGCCGCCGCCGAGAGCCTCGGGCCGGGCATCCTCCATGTCGCTCGAGACGCCGTAGACCGGGGTCAGGTCCTCCCGGGTGATCCCAATGTGGATCTGGGGGACCCCCGCCGGCGCAAGGACGTCGGCCTCGACGTCGACGGTGGCGTCGGGCGGCAGGGCGCGAACCTCGCGGCCGTCGGGGTCGCGCAGGTGTAGGTCGACCACCTCGAAGGGAAGGCCCGCGGCAACTCCCACCTCGTGCTTCGTCCCCGACTGTCCACCCCCCTCCTCTCCCCCGGCCGTGGCCGTACCCATGGCTTCGCGGTAGTGCCGGATGACCTCGCGGGACTCCCCGATCTCCGCGACACGCCCTGCGTCGAGCCATAGGGTGCGGGGGCAAAGTCGTTGCACCTGGGAGAGGTCGTGTGCACAGAGCACGAGACTCCCCCCACGGGCGAGAAAATCCTCGAACCACCGGCTGCATTTCTTCTGGAAGGCCTCGTCGCCCACCACCAGAACCTCGTCGGTGATGAGGAGTTCGGGCTCGAGGAGGGTGATGGTCGCAAAGGCGAGGCGCAGCCGCATGCCGTCGGAGTAGGTCCGGATCGGACGATCGAAGTAGTCGCCGATCTCGGCGAAACTCTCGACCTCGGCCAGCCGGTCGCGGGCTTCCCGTCGGGAAAAGCCTGCCTGTAGCGCCAGGACCCCCTCGGCGTTCTGCCGACCCGTCTCGAACGGATGGAACCCGACGCCCAGGTCGAGAAGGCAGGCCGCCGGTGCGTGGATCTCGACGCGCCCTTCGGTTGCCCGGGCGGTGCCGGCGAGCAGCCGCAGCAGGGTCGACTTGCCCGCCCCGTTGCGGCCGAGGATGGCCAGGCGCTCGCCGCTCGCCACGCCGAGGTTGAGGCGGTCGATGATGGCCTTGTCGCC
>JAPOLW010000267.1 GCA_029976905.1 bacterium
ACCGGGCGCAGCCGCTTGCCCGAACCCAGGACCGCGTAGCGCATCGCGCGCACCAGGGAGGCCGGGCGACCTCCCCCCGCGGTCAGAAGGCGCGCGAGCTCGGCATCGACCTCGCGGCGCCGCGCGCGAAGGTAAGGATCGAGCTCGAATGGCTTCACGAGTCTCCATCCGCGGCGTCACGCACACGCAGCACCCCGTCGGCGTCACGAACCAGAATTTCGACCCGGCGCTCCACCTCGCCCAGCTTCTCGTGCAACAACCGCAGGAGCCCGATCCCCTTCTCGAACGCATCCAGGGACTCTTCGAGTGGAAGGTTTCCCTGCTCGAGCTTGCCCACGATACCCTCGAGAGACTTCATCCCGTCCTCGAAACCAACCTCTCCCTGGGTGTCGTCTTTCTCCGCCATTCAGTCCTCCTTCTCCGACGGTCGGACCGCATCGTCCGCCATCTCGCGCGACTCGACGCGCGCCCGCGCCGTCCCCCGCGCCAGCCGCACCTCGATCCCATCGCCAATCTCCACCTGGCGCGCATCACGCACGATCGTGCCGTCTCCCAGACGCGTCAGAGAAAAGCCCCGGTCGAGAACGGCCAATGGAGAGAGCGCCTGGATCTGACCGGCACGCCCATCGAACTGCGCGCGAGCCCGCTGGACGCGCCCCGCCATGGCGGCTTCGAGGCGGCCCCCGAGCATGCCGAGACCACGACGCCGCAGATCCGTCTGCGGAAGATGCAGCCGCAGCCGTCCCGCCGCCCGCTCGAGCCCCCCGCGGCGCACGGGCGTGAGTTCCCCGAGCGCCGCCCGGGCCCGTGCCGCCAACGCGGCGAGCCGGGAGCGCCGCTCCACGACCACGCTCCGGGGGTCCCCCAGAACCACATCGCACGCCCGCAGCCGCGTGCGCGCCAACTCCACCCGCCGCCGCACGCTCGAGTCGAGCCGTTGCCCAAAGCCCTCCAGGCGCTCCGCCAGCTCGTCACGATCGGGCACGCACCGCTGCGCTGCGGCCGTCGGCGTCGCGACCCGGAGGTCGGCGGCGAAGTCGGCCAGCGTCGTATCGACCTCGTGACCAATCCCGGCGACGATGGGGATGCGCGATCGGGCAATCGCCCGCACCACCGCCTCCTCGTTGAAGCACCAAAGGTCCTCCATCGAACCGCCGCCGCGGCCCAGGATGATGACATCCGGGCTTCCCTGCCGATTGAGATCGTCCAGAGCGTCGGCAATGTCCTCGGCCGCCCCGCGCCCCTGCACCCGGCAAGGGCGGATCAACATGTGGCGGTCGGCAAAGCGTTGCTCGAGGATCTCCAGAATGTCGTGCAGGGCGGCGCTCCCGGCCGCCGTCGCAATACCGATGACCCGGGGCAGAGCCGGAATCGGGCGCTTGCGCTCTTCGTCGAAGAGCCCCTCGGCTCGCAGGCGCGTCCGTCGCTCCTCGAGCGCCCGGGCGAGCGCCCCGACGCCGTGCGGCTCGATGTCGTCCACCTGCAGGCGCAAGCGCCCGTGCGGACCGTAGAAGTCGACCTTGCGCACCAGCGCGAGGACGAGGTTTCCGTCCTCCGGGGTGAACGGGAGGCGGGCGCGCTGACCATTCCAGATGACCGCCTCGACCTGACCCTTTTCGTCTTTGAGAGAGAAGAAGGCGTGGCCGCTCCGAAGCACCTTGAAACCGCTGATCTCGCCCTCGAGCCAGAAACGGTTCGGGAAGAGTTCCTGCAGCCCGACCTGGAGCCGGACGACGAGGTCGCCGACCCGGACGGTCCGGCGCGCCGTCCCGCCCGGGGCCGCGAGGCCCGTCCCCGCGTTCACTTCTTGGCCACGAGGGTCTTGAAGACGTTCCAGCTCTTCAGAAGCTCGAGGGCCCGATCCAGCTGCGGATCCTGGCCGGGCTCGCCAATGACGCCCGCGCTCTCCGGCGCCACGTACTGGATCTGTTTTGGCTTCGGCGTCCCGTCGTCCTCGCCGTCCTCGTTCTCGATGTGATTGGGGAGGTTCTCCTCACGCAGGAACTCCTGCGGCACGGCCCGCCCGTCCTGGCGCACCAGGCGGACGTTGTTCTCCATCACGATGTCCGGGACGATCCCGGTGGCCTGAATCGAACGGCCGTTGGGCGTGTAGTACCGGGCCGTCGTCAACCGGATCGCCGAGGAGTCGTCGAGCGGCAGGATGGTCTGGACCGAGCCCTTGCCGAAGGTCTTCGTTCCGAGAACGAGAGCCCGTTTGTGGTCCTGGAGGGCGCCGGCGACGATCTCCGCCGCACTCGCGGTGCCTCCATTGACGAGCACGACGACCGGAAAATCGGTGTGGCTCCCCTCTTTGTGGGCGAAGTATTTCTGCTTCTGGTTGTCGAGCCGACCGTCGGTGTAGACGATCATCCCCGAGTCGAGGAATTCGTCGGTCACCTTCACCGCTTGCGAGAGCAGGCCTCCGGGATCGTTGCGGAGGTCGAGGACCAGACCACGAAGACTGCCGCCGTTGGCCTTCGCAATCTCGCCGATCGCTTCGTCGACATTCTCCGCCGTGCGCTCCTGGAATTGCGTGATCCGGACGTAGCCGTAGCCGTCACCGAGATCGCGGGACTTGACGCTCTGGATCTGGATGTCCTCGCGCGTGATCGAAAAGTCGATCAGGTCGGCCTTCCCCTCGCGCTTGATCGAAATGGTGACCTTCGACCCTGGACGCCCCCGCATCTTCTTGACCGCGTCCATCAAGGACATGTCCTTGGTGAACTCGCCCTCGATCTTGATGATCTGGTCGCCCGGCTCGATGCCAGCCCGGTGCGCCGGCGTGTCCTCGATCGGAGAAACGACGGTCAGGATGCCGCTTCGGTTGGTGATCTCGATGCCCAGCCCACCGAAGCTTCCCTTCGTGTCGACCTGGAGTTCCTTGTAGAGCTCGGGCGTCAGATAGGCGCTGTGCGGATCGAGGGACTCGAGCATTCCGTTGACGGCGCCTTCGAGCAGATCCTTGGTCATCACGTCTTCGACGTAGTTCTTCTGGACGATCGTGAGGATGCTCGTGAAGGTCTCGAGTCGATCGTAGGCCTCGTCGCTCACGGCCGAGACCGACCGAACCGAGCGACCGCCAGAGAAAAGGACCGCCATGACGACGCCGAAGGCGAAAATCGTCAGCCAGGCCCGGCGTCGCGACCGGGAAGGAGCGGCCTTCATACGAGTTGTCCTGTGGGGTGCTGGCTTGAGGAGAACTTCATCTTTCCGAGCTTACCTCGAACAAAGCCCATTGCCTACCGCCAGGATGTCACGCTCGTCCCGCCCGACCCCGGCTCTCCCGAGCTGCGGTCCGGGGCGTCGGCGACCCAGCCCAGGGGATCGACGGCCACTCCGTGCCGCCGGATCGCGAAGTAGAGCAGGCCTGGACGCGCCCAGGCGACGGCCTGGCCGGCATCGACTTCCTCGCCGACGGTGACCAGCGAACGCGCGATCCGGGCATAAACGCTATAGGTCCGACGACCGTGGTCCACGACCACGACCGGCCCCGGACCGGGCACTTCCCCCACATACGCCACCCGGCCGGGCGCCGTGGCGCGCACCGGCTCTCCGGCACGGGTGCGCAACCCGACCCCATTGCGAAACTCCGCCGTGCCGCGGCGCTGGCCGGCGTCGTCGTAGGAGATCTCGACCGCACCATCCACGGGCTGCCGTCTCGGGACGATCGCGGGCCCTCGCAGCCGCGTCGAGTGCAACGCTTCGCGCATCTGCGCTCGCTCCTGCTCGAGCCGATCGCACCGGGCCTCTTCGACCGCCAGGGCCGCTCCGTCAACGGCGCGTTTGGCCGCCGCAATGCGGAGGCGGATGTCGTCGCCGGCCGCGGCCGCGGCAATTCCGCGACGCTCGGTCGCCGCAAGCCCCTTGCGCGCCACGTGCCGGGCTCGACGACAGACGGAAACCTCCCGGGACAGGGCCCGCAGAATGTCCCCGACGCGGACCAGTCCGCCGCCCGACGGCGGTGACGGCCAGGCGGGCTCGGCTCGCCCGAGGACCGCGCTGAGAATCATCGCGAGGACGATCGTGCCGCGCGCCGCATGGACCACCGCACGCCGCGCTCCCAGCCACGCGAGCGCCAGGGTTCCACCGACGAGGACGGCTCCCCCGTATGCGAGCCCGGCCGGCGCGATCGCCCCCCCTCCCCGCCAGGCGGCCAGGCCACCGATGGCCGGAAGGATACCGGCCAGAGCCGTCCCGCCGACCAGGACCGCCAGAGGTCCGGACAGGGCCCGCGTCTCCCTGCCGAGGAGCACCCGGGCACCGATCTCCTCCCGACACGCCTGACCAAGCCACCGCGCGCCGCCGAGGATGGCTGCCACCAGGATCACGAGTCCGAGGACCACGAGCGCAAGGCCCTCCAACGAGAGACGCGCCACCGCTCCCGCGGTCGGAGGAGCGGGCGTACCGGCAGTCAGGTCGATGAGGTCGACGACCCCGGAAGTCCCACGCACCCGGTCGAGGAAACCGGGAGGGACTCCCGCGCCGCTGGCGAGAAGCATTTCGAGGACGGTGAGGTGGTCCGGTCCGATCTCCGGCTGCCCCGCCCGTGCCAGAATCTTTCCGGCTCGATGTTCTGCGACGATGCGCGCGCGCGGTTCCCGCTCGATGACCGCGCGGACGCCGGCGCCCTCCCCGCTCCGGACGAGAACGTAGTATCGTACTCCCTCCGGGATGCGGGCCGACCATTGCTGCGCCCGCCAGGTGAGGCTCCCGCCCAGGACCATCGAACCGGTGGCCAGAAAGGTGATCGCCCACAACCCCAGCAACCCACCACGGACCCGTGCTGCAGGCAGAGAGGTCCAGTCGAAGCTCACGAGACCGCCGCTGCGTCCTCGCGTCGCGAATCCCAGGCGACACGCCCCTGCTCCAGGAAGACGACGCGGTCGACATCGAGCCCGGCGACGCCGGGCTGCTGGCTCAACACGATCACGGTGGCGCCGCGCGCCGCTTCTTGCGCGAGCAATTGTCCCAGGCGGTCCTCGCCCGCGGCATCGAGTCCCGCCCCTGGTTCGTCGGCGAGAATGAGTCCGGCGTCCTCGCGCACCAAAGCGCGCGCAAGGCAGACCAATCGTCGGGTACCGACCGACAAGGTCTCCACCAATCGGTCGGCCACGGCACGACAACCGACGCGTGCCAGGGCCGCGATCGCCCGCTCCTGGGCGCGCCCCGCAGACTCGCCCTGGATGGCGAGGGCGAGAGCCACGTTCTGCACCGCGCTGGCCCGAGAGACGAGTTGGGAATGCTGCGGAATGACGGCCAGTCGGCGACGATGGGCCGCCAGAACATCGCTTGCATCCGGTGCGAGCGGAACTCCGTCGACCGTGATCCATCCACGCGTCGGTGCCTCGAGACCGCAGAGCAACCGCGCGAGGACGGACTTGCCGGCGCCCGCGGAACCCGAGATCAGCGCCGTCTCGGCGCCGATCGAGAGCGTGACGTCAGAGAGAACCTCGGTCGCCCCGTATGCGCGCGCCACGTGAAAAAGCCGAACCATGGGCTGCGGGCCCCCCGCCCGCCAGCGAGCAAATAACGCGGGATCCGCCTCGAGGGCAACCCAGTGGGGCGCCGGGGGCGCACCCCGCCGGCGCGTGATGTCGCCCAACGGCCTCGCCGCCGGACAGGCCGATTGCCGCGGCCGCGGGCGTCGGCGGACGCATCAGGGGCCGGAGGGTGAGGGAGACCCGGCGGACCATCCGGAGGCCGGAGGGGGAGGGAGACGCGGCGGACCATCCGGAGGCCGGAGGGCGGGGTAGAC
>JAPOLW010000268.1 GCA_029976905.1 bacterium
GGACGGAACCAAGGTGGGACTGGTGGGTTAGCGCACGAGACGAGGGAGCGGGGACGGCGAGCGCGATGAGGAAGGCGTCGACGAGATCCGCCGCGCGGTCCGCTACCAGATCAAGCACGGCGCCCGGCTCATCAAATGCTGCGCATCCGGTGGCGTGATGACCGCCACCGGACCGCCGGGCGCCCAACAATACTCGACCGAGGAGTTGCGCGTGATCGCGGACGAAGCGCACCGCCGCGGTCTCAAGGTGGCCACGCATTGTCACGGCGACACGGCGGTCCGCGCGGCGATCGAGGCGGGCATCGACTGCATCGAGCACGGGTTCACGATCGGCGACGAGACCATTCGTATGCTCGTCGACACCGGCACCTTCCTGGTCAGCACCAACGCCCTGACCGAGAATTGGGACGTCTCCCGACACCCCCCGGAACTCCAGGCCAAGGCGGCCGACATCTTCCCGCGCGCCAGGGAATCCCTGTCTCGCGCGATCGCCGCCGGGGTGAAGATCGCCTGTGGAAGCGATGCGCCGGCGATCTGGCACGGGCGTAATGCCGAGGAGTTGGTCGTTCTGGTGAAGCGGGGCATGACGCCGCTGCAGGCGATCCGGGCGGCGACCACGGTCTCTGCCGAGTTGATCGACGCCAACGATCTCGGCCGGATCGCGCCCGGTAAGCTGGCCGACATCGTCGGCGTCCCCGACGACCCGCTGGCCGACATCACCGTCACCCAGCGGGTGCGCTTCGTGATGAAGGACGGAGTGGTCCACAAGCACTGACGCATCGGGCATCGAAGTTCTCGAATGGGTGCGGGAGAGGGATGCGCCCTAGGGGGTGTGCACGGGCAGCGTCTCCCACCCGCGCACCGTCGAGGTGGGGGAGAGTCGTGCCCCCTCGAAGTCGACCTCCCATTCCGGAAAGCGCTTGAGCAATTCCTCGAGAGCGATGCGCCCCTCGATGCGTGCCAGGGCCGCGCCCAGGCAGAAGTGGATGCCATAGCCGAAGGCGAGGTGCGGATTCGGTGGACGGTGGATGTCGAAGCGGTCGCCGTCGGGAAAGCGGCGATCGTCCCGATTGGCCGCACCGACCAGCAGCACCATGATGCTTTCGGCGGGCACCGTGCGGCCGGGGTGCTCGACATCCCGGACGACGAAGCGGGCCACATGCGGTGCGGGCGGCTCGAAGCGCAGCAATTCCTCGACGGCGGCGGGGATGAGTCCCGGGTCGGAGACCAGGTCCCGACGTTGGTCGGGGTGCTCGGCCAGGACCTTGCCGGCCCAGCCGATCAGGCGCGTCGTGGTTTCGTTTCCCGCGCCGGCGACCACGTTCACGTAGGTCAGGATCTCCTCCCGCGTGAGCCGGCGGGTGCGACCCGTCTCGTCCTCGAACTCTGCGTTCAGTAATTCGGTCATCAGGTCGTCCGAGGGATGCGCCGCCCGCCATTCGATGTAGTCGGCGAAGACCTCCCCCTTGGCAAAGCCTTCCTCGGAGTACTTCATGGGCTCGCCCGGCCGGGTCCGCAGGTCGGAATCGACCCGCTCGCGCACGGATACCTGGTCGGCCTCGGGAATCCCCAGGAGCATGCCGATCACGCGCATCGGCATCGGGGCACCCAGGTCGGACACGAAGTCGAAGCCGCCGCGCCCGACCAGCGGGTCGAGGCTACGGGCACAGTATTCGCGAATGCGTCCTTCGAGTGCGTTCATCTTGCGGGGCGTGAAGACCCGGGAGAGCAGGCCGCGATGGACCGTGTGTCGCGGTGGGTCTTCGAAGATGAGGACGCCCGGTGGCATCGGAATGCCCGCGCGGATCAATTCGATGATGCCGCCCCGGCCCGAAATATAGGTCTCGTGATCGACCAACGCCGACTGGACGTCGTCGAAGCGACTGAGCGCGAAGAAGTCGTGCTTTTCGTTGTAGTAGAGCGGCGCCTCCTCGCGCAGGCGGCGGAAGGCGGGGTAGGGGTCGGCGTTGATCCCGACGTCGTAGGGGTCGTAGTAGAGTTCGGTATCGTTGCCGTTCATTGCGGGGCTCCGCGTCCAGGACCTCCCGCCGTCGGGGCTCGATGGCGGGGAGTGCGTCATCTCAGAAGCGGTAGGAGAGTTCGCCGCCCCAGGTCCGCGGCAGGCCGGGGTAGTTCACCACCGTACCGAAGGTCGAGACCGTCGGCGTCGAGAACGTGATGTAGGCCTCGTCGGTGAGGTTCTTGCCCCACAGTGCGACCTGCGCACGATCCTCCCAGAAATCGTACGAGAGCCGCGCGTTCATGAGGTTGTAGCCGCGCTGCACCGAAGCCTCGATCTCCGGCCCGTTCAGATGCACCTCGCTCTGGTAGTACCACTCCAGTCGCGGCGTGATCCAACCTTCGAGGATCTGGGCACCCCCCTCGATGGGGAAGGAATACTGCACCGAGAGAAAGCTCGTGAATTCGGGCACGTTGTTGAAGGACTGCCCGGAGCGATCGATCGGTTGATCGTTGAAGTCGCTGATCGCGCACTGCGCCGCCGGATTGGTCTCGAGGATTCCCGGACATCCGGCCCCGAAGTCGTCGTAGCGGGTCTGGGTGAAGCCGATGTTGCCGTTGATCTGCAGACCGTCGATCGGGAAGGCGAGGGCTTCGAGTTCGAACCCCTTGATCGTGGCCTTGGCTGCGTTCTCGGTGATGCGTTGGACGACGATGCTCTCGCCTTCGCCCTCCGTGGTGATCGAGATCTTCTGGATGTCGTCGTAGATTCCCCAGAAGAACGCGGCGTTGAAGGTGAGACGGTTCTCGAACAGGATCGTCTTGAAACCGACCTCGAAGTTGTCGAGCGTCTCGGGATCGAATGCGGCGGCGAGCGCCGTCGTGCTGCCGGCGGCGTTGGCCCCGGGTAGGGCGTTGAAGCCGCCGCCTTTGAAGCCTTCGGCGTAGGTGAAGTACCCCATCAGGTGATCGGCCCAGCCCGGCAGAAGGTCGACCGGCAGCGTGGAGGCGATGGTGGCCATGGGGGTCCACTTCTCGAAGAGTTTTCCGTCCGTCGTCCGGGGGAAGTTGACCTCGCCGGTGAAGGGCTGGAATTGCTCGAGGGTCAGCCCCTTGTGGTCCTGGGTATAGCGCACGCCGGCGGTGAGGCTGAGCCACTCGGTCGCGTCCAACGTCGCCTGCAGATAGGGCGCCCAGGTCCAGTTGTCGACCGTGCTGACACTGGTCGAGGAGGCGCTCGTGAGCGGCGCACCGACGACCGTCGTGCGGTGGTCGGTGGCTTCCTCCCACTGTGCGAAGAGGCCCGTCACGAAGACCAGGCGCCCGTCGAGCGTCGAGCCGTTGAGTTGCATCTCGCCCTGGATCTGCTCGGCCGGGCCGGGTGCCCCGTCGCGGACCGAACCGCCGGCGGTCGAGAGCACCGCCTGCTCGGCGAACGTTCCGTCGACGTCGAAGCGCAGCCGCGTCGTCTGGTGGTTCCATGCGCCCAGCGCCTTCACGGCCAGGTCGTCGAAGACCCAGGCTTCGCCGATGTCGTAGTTCAGGACGCCCCAGGTGGCCGCGCTCTGGATGTCGGAGAGGCCCGCGGCCTCGGCCGACCAGCTGAACAAGGTCGTTTCGCGGCAGGCCGGGAAGAGCGCCGGGAAGAGCGGGGCGACCGGGCCGTCCTCGCGCACCACGACGCACTGTCCGCCATTTCCCTTTACCTGGGACCGGCTCCAGTGGCCGGAGAGGTCGAAGGTGAGGTCTTCGCTGGCGAGCAGGCGGAGGCTTCCAAGGAAGGACATTTCGTTTGCGTCGCTGTAGTACTCGTCGCGGAAGGTGTCGTAGACGTAACCGTCGCGCCGGGTCGTGAAGAAGGCGACCCGGGAGAGCAGCACGTCTTCGATGATCGGCACGTTCAGCATGATCTCGGAGTCGAGACCGTTCAGGTTTCCAGGCCGCAGCATGGCGAAGCCCGCGAATTCGGGTTGAGGCTTCACGGTCGTGATGTTGATGGCGCCGCCGACGCTGTTCTTGCCGAAGAGCGTGCCCTGGGGGCCGCGCAGAACTTCGATCTGCTGCACGTCGACCACGTTGAGCAACGAGCCCGGCGCGCGGGGGAAGAACACGCCGTCCAGATAGAGGCCCACGCCCGGGTCGAATTGGTTCTCATAGGCGCCCGTGCCGACGCCGCGGATGTTGAAGAGGGCGATGTTGCCGAAGCGCTCCTGCTGCACGTTGAGGTTGGGAACCAGTTCGCGGACCTGATCGAGGCGTTGCACGCTCGAGCGACGCAGCGCCGAGGCGCCCAGGGCGGTGACGGCCACCGGAGTGTCCTCGAGGGCCTCGGCCCGCCGACGTGCGCTGACCACGATCTCCTCGATCTGCGCGACCGAGCGCGGGCGTAGCCCCGGCGTCGCGGCGCCCGCCTCGGCGGCTTCCACCTGGGCCTGGGCCGCATCGGCCTCGTCGGTCGTGCCGCTGGGTCCCGCGGCCCGGTCGACCCCCTGCTGATAGGTGGACGGGGCTTCGAGGCCGTCGGGCGTCTGGGCGGATCCCGGCGGTGCGGGGGCGCAGAGCAGAACGACGAAGACCAGGCGGAACGCGAAGCGTGCTCGCGACGGTTGCGGCGCGGTCATGGGCTCTCCTTTCGGGGGCGCTTCTCCGGGCGCGCGGGCCACCGCATCCAGCGGGAGGAGTACGTTTGCGTCGTGACCAGCCAACGGAGAACACCCTTCACGCAAGCGCGGTGGCGGGAGGGAGGAGGCGCTCGCGGCGGGGTAGAATAAGCCTCTATTTTTGGGGAGAGTCAAGGTTTCCCTGCTGGAAACGGGCGTCTCCGGCACCCCGGGGCGAGATCGGCGGGCGTCTCCGGCCTGCCTACTTGCCGCGCGCGCGGGCAGCGCCGCCGAGATGGGCGAGAAAGTCGTCGGACCACCCGGTCAGGCTCGCCGGCACCGAATAGCCCGCCTCGTCGTGGATCGCCGCCCAATTCGCCGCAACGTCTTCGATGGTCGGCTCTCGATCCGTCTGCAGGTAGCCCCGGGTCTGGCCGAGGAAGAGGCGGGCAAAGCGGCCGCCGCCGGCGACGTAGACCTCGCCCGAAACCGGACAGCTCGGGTGCGCCAGGAACGCCACCATCGGAGCCGCGAGCCCGGGAGCCAGGGCGGTGGCCGCGGGATCGCTGGCCTTCGCTGCGCCGCCGGCGGCCGCGGGATCGTCCGCTGCGGACGCGCCTGCCTTCGCCGCCGCCTCGCGCGCCGTGGACGCGCCGCCGGTGGATGGTGCGCCGGCCATGCGGGTCGACGCCGCCGGCGCGATCGCGTTTGCGGCGATGCCGTGGGGCGCGCCGGCAACGGCGAGGCTGCGCGTGAGCCCGATGACGCCCGCCTTGGCCGTCGCGTAGGGAAGGTTCCCCGGCAGTCCGAAGAGGCCCGTCGACGTCGTGAGGACGATGCGCGCGTCGCCGACCGCGGCCAGATGAGGCCAGGCCGCACGCACGGTGTGGAACGCGCCGCCGACGTGCACGTCGAGATGGTGCGCCAGGTCCTCCGCGTCGACCTCGGGAAAGCCCGCCCACCGCATGATGCCGGCGTTCGCGATCACGGCGTCGACGCGACCAAAGCGGCGCATGCATCCCTCGATCAGGGCGCCGGCGCCGTCCTCGCGGGCGACGTCGTTCGCGTCGGCGATTGCCTCGCCGCCGGCCGCGACGATATAGTGACCAATCTCCTGAATCAGCGCCACATCTGAACTGAGCTGGGCCTGAATATGTCGATTGACAGCGCCCATATCGTTTTCGACAAGCGCGATG
>JAPOLW010000269.1 GCA_029976905.1 bacterium
CCGGACCGAGGTCGATCACGTGGTCGGCCCCTTCGATGACCGAAGGATCGTGCTCCACGACGACGACCGTATTGCCCACGCCGGTGAGTCGGCGCAGGACGCCGAGCAGGCGCTCCGAATCGCGCGCGTGCAACCCCACGGTCGGCTCGTCGAGGCAGTAGAGCGTATCGGTGAGGGCCGCCCCCAGAGCACTCGCGAGGTGGATGCGTTGCGCCTCGCCCCCCGAGAGGGTGCGCGCCTGGCGCGCCAGGGTCAGATAGTCGAGACCAACCTCGATCAGATACTCCAGCCGACGGCGCACCTCGGTGAGGAGGGCGGACGTGCGCGTCGAGACCCGCTCGTCGGCGAGCACGCGATCCGTCCAGGCGAGTGACTCCGCGATGGGACGCGCCATGAGCTCGGCGATGTTGCACCCCCCCACCCGGACCGCGAGCGCTTCGGGCTGCAGCCGGGCGCCCTCGCAGACACCGCAGGCGGTGTACCCCCGATACCGCGCAATGAGAATACGAACATGCGTCTTGTAGCGCTTGCGCTCGAGCCAGCGGAAGAATCCATGCACCCCGCGAAAGCGCCGACGACGGCCTGCGAGCGGCGGCCCACCCGTCGGCTCGCCGTCGAGCACGAACGAGCGCTCGGCGGCGCGCAACTTCTTCCACGGCACGTCGGTCCGGACACCGTGGTCCCGGGCGGCAAGAAGCATCCGCTCCCAGATCTCTTCGCCCGAAGGCGTCGTCCACGGGGCGACCGCACCTTCCTGCAGGCTGAGGCGCGGGTCGGGAATCACCTTGTCGAGATCGAGACCGGGGACCCGGCCGAAGCCCTGGCATTCGGGGCACGCACCCAGCGGGCTGTTGAAGGAAAAGAGATGCGGGACCAATTCGCCGCGCTCGAGCCCGCACTCACGACAGGTGAAGCGGCGATCGAGGGTCCGCGGTGGTCGGTCGTCGTCGGTGACCAACAAGGCACGTCCACGGGAAAGCGAAAAGGCCGCCTCCAGAGCCTCGCGGGCCCGGGACATCGGCGTCGTCCCAATCGTCAAGCGATCGATCACCACGGGCAGAAGCCGGCGCTCCTCCCCGGCTCCCGCGTACCCGGGAGAAGCTTCGGCCGCCTCTGGCAACGCGGGGAGCGTGCCCGCCTCGTCGTCGATCCGGACGACGCGACCGTCGATCCACAGGCGTCGGTAGCCCTGCTTGCGCAGTCCGGTGGCGACGTCTTCGAGCGGAAGGTCGACGATCTCGATGGGCGCGACGACCAGAACGACCGACCCTTCGCCGAGCGCAGTCAACTCGACGAGCCCCGAGTCGGGATCGTCGCGAAGAACACGCCCACCGCAGGCGGTGCACGCCGCCTCGCCCACATGCGCCCAGATCAGTCGCAGATGATCGTTGATCTCCGTAATGGTGCCCACCGTCGAGCGGGCGTTTCGAATGGTGTTCTTCTGGGCCAGCGCGATGGCCGGAGGGATGTTGCTGATGAAGTCGACGTCCGGCCGCTCCATGCGATCGAGGAAGAGCCGCGTATAGGTCGACATCGACTGCACGAAACGGCGTTGCCCCTCCGCGTAGAGAGTGTCGAAGACGAGGCTCGACTTCCCCGATCCCGAGACGCCCGTGACGACCGAGAGCGCCGCCGGAGGGATCACGCAGGTCACCTCCTGGAGGTTGTGCGTGCGCGCGCCCCGGATCTCGATGGGCTCCTTCACGCGGGGCCTCTCTCCGCCCGTCGTGGCCCACCGGGGGCTCGCTCCCTGCCTTCCGACACGATGCCCTCGGTTCCGCTCACCTTCCGACTCTAGCAACGTTGGACCGCCAACGCCGGGCGCCCCACGACAGCGCCATCTCGACATCCCGGAGGTGGCCACGTACGGGAGACAGGAGGAGGAATCGCACCATGGCACACAGGGTCGTTCAATGGGGCACGGGAAACGTCGGGCGGCACAGCCTGCGACATCTGATCGAGCACCCCGATCTCGAGTTGGTGGGGCTGCACGCCCACAGTGAGGCGAAGCTCGGACGCGATGCCGCCGACATCGCGGGCCTGTCCGGCACGACCGGCATCCTCGCCACCAACGACGTCGACGCCCTCCTCGCGCTGCGACCGGACGCGGTGGTCTATACCGCCAACGGCGAGCTGCGCCCCGACGACGCGGTGGCCGACATGGCGCGCGTACTGCGAGCGGGAATCAACGTCGTGGGAAACGCCCTCATCTACCTGATCTACCCACCCCACGCGGATCCCCAGATCCGCGAGCCGCTCGAGGCGGCGTGTCTTGAGGGCGGCAGCACCCTTTTCGTGAACGGCATCGACCCCGGCTTTTCGGGTGACGTCCTGCCGCTGACCGCTCTCCAGATGGCGGACCAGATCCAGGAGATTCGGGTCCAGGAGATCTGCGACTATTCGACCTACGAAGATCCCGATTTCACCGGCGTCGCCTTCGGCTTCGGTAAAGGACCCGAAGCCGAGCCTTTGATGTCCCTCCCGGGCATGCTCGCCGGCGGTTGGGGTGGCATGCTCAAGGTCGTCGCCGAAGCGATCGGCGTCGAGATCGAGGAGATCCGCGAGGTCTACGAACGCGACTACGCACGGGAGGACTTCGCCTGCCCGATGATGCCGGTCTCCAAGGGCACCTGCGGCGCGGTCCACTTCGAAGTGCAGGGCATCGTCGACGGGCGCCCGCTGCTCATCGCCGAGCACGTCAACCGACTCGGCCTCGATCAGGGCCCCCAGTGGCCCAAGGCACCTGACGGCCGCCGCGGCGTCCACCGCTGCATCGTCACCGGAAACCCGAGCGTACAGCTCGAGTGCTTCGTGACGGGTGAGGACGGCGACCACAATACGGGCGGCGTTCAGACCACCGCTCTTCGGGTGATCAACGCGATCCCCGCCGTGTGCGCGCACGCCCCCGGCATCCTGAGCGCCCTCGATCTGCCCTATACGCCCTCGCGTAACCTCCGCCCGGCCCGCCGGAGCTGACGGCACCGGGAGGGGGACGGGGCGTGGAAACAAATCCGGCGCCTTCCCCCACTTGATCCGCGAGCCATTGAGGGAGATGAGGGGAGTATGCCCCTATGGACCGTGGAAGAGAGCGACGGTGTCGTCGTCGCGTCGTACGCAAACCCACCGCGCAACTACCTGACGAGTGCGGGAACGGCGGAGCTCTCTGCCCGGATCGACGAGTGGCGACGCCCCGGGGTGCGCGTCGTGATCCTCACCGGCGGTGTCCCCGATCGGTTCATCACGCACTACAGCGTCGAGGAATTGCTCGAACTCGCCTCGGATCGCGAAGAACTCGCCCGACGCGGCCCCGGTGCCAATCGCGGCTACCACGGAATGCTGCGCCGCCTGCGTGATCTCCCGATTCCGGTGATCGCTGCAATGAGCGGCGATACCATGGGCGGAGGCTTCGAGATCTCGCTGGCCTGCGACATCCGCATCGCGGCCCGCGGAGATCACCGGTACGGCTTGCCCGAAGCCACACTTGGGATCCTGCCCGGTGGCACGGGAACGCAGCGCCTGGCCCGACTTCTCGGCGCGGGTCGCGCCATCGAGTTCGTGCTGCGCGGTCGCATCTGCCGGCCTCGAGAAGCGCTCGATCTCGGACTCGTCCACGAACTCGCCGAGGATGCGGCGGCGCGCGCCCGCATCGTCGCCGCGGAACTCGCCCAGCGCTCGCCGGTCGCCCTCGCGCAGATCAAACGCGCCGTCTACCAGGGAAGCGAGATGCACCTCGAGGCAGGACTGGAAATCGAATCCGACGCCTTCCTGCGTACGATGGAAAGCGCAGAGGCGGTGCGCGCCATGCGCGCATACGTCTCGGTCCCGGTCGACGAACGCCGCGACTGGCTCGAGGCCAGGACGACGCCGCCGGAGGGATGAGGGACCGTTCGAACCGGGACTGCACAGAGAGTCCGGGGACCGCGACCACTCCACCGTCCTGACCGGACCGGGCGCAGGTGCGCAACCCGCACGGGCCGGCCGCAGGACAGACGGGCAGCGGCCACCTCCGGTCGCTAGGGTGGAGACATGGCCGGGGGTCTGGATCCACCGCGCACCGATCGCGCCGCCCGGTTCGCCCGCTGGTTCGACGCCACCTTCGTCGACCTTGGGCGACAGTTTCGCTGGTCCTTCCTGCCGCCCCTGTTGGTCTACTTCGCAGCCGGCATCTCCGGACTCACCGGGATCGTCGGGACCTTCTTCGTCAAGGACTATCTGGACCTCTCGGCGGCCTTCCTCGCCGGCCTGGCCTTCTGGACGGGCATTCCGTGGGCTCTCAAGATGCCGCTGGGCCACCTGGTCGATCTCATCTGGCGCTGGAAGGCCGCCCTGGTCTACGTCGGCGCCACCCTGATCGCGGCGAGCATGCTGATCCTCTACGGCCTCATCGCGCACACCGACGCGATGGCCGCGATCATGACGATCGAGGCCTGGTACGTCCTGGCCGCCCTCCTCTCCCCAACCGGCTACGTGGTTCAGGACGTCGTCGCCGACGCCATGACCGTCGAGGCCGTTCCCGTCGCCGACGCGGAAGGACGGCCCTACGACGAGGGCCGCCTGAAGGCCATGCACACGACGATGCAGACGCTCGGCCGCTTCGCGATCCTCAGTGGGCTGGTCGCCGTGGCGCTCTTGAACGTCGTCCTGTTCTCGGGCGTCGAGCAGATGTCCGAAACGGACAAGGCGGCGGTCTACGCGCGCATCTATCTGCTCGCCCTGGCCATTCCGGCCATCTCGATCGTCGGTGTGATCTTCGGCTCGCTCTCTCTGCGCCGACGGGCTCACACGCTGCGACGGCGTGGAATTTCCGAGGAGGAGATCGACGCACGACTCTTCGCACCCGGAGAGAAGACCGAGCCCAACCCGTGGATCTTCGGAGGCAGCGCCGCGTTCGTCGTCTTCACGCTGGTGATGGGACTTGGCGAGGTCCCGCTGGCCCAGGAAATCGTCTTCGCAGGATCGATGGGGATCGTCCTCTTCTTGATGTCCCGCCTCGTCCTCGAGCTCGAACCCGCGGCGCGCCGGTCTCTGGTGGGGACGGCGATCATCATCTTCGTCTTCCGGGCCGTTCCCCTTCCCGGGCCGGGTGTTGCCTGGTTCGAGATCGACGTTCTCGGCTTCGACGAGCAATTCTTCTCCGTGCTCTCGCTCCTCACCTCCGTCCTGGCACTGGTCGGCATGGTGGCGCTGCGACCGATGATGGCCACGCGTTCGATCGCGTGGGTCGTTGCGGTCCTGACGGTGGCCGCGGGCGTTCTCTCCCTTCCGAACATCGGACTGTACTACGGAGTGCAGGACTGGACCGCGCGTTGGACGGGGGGCGTCGTCGACGCGCGCTTCATCGCCATTCTCGACACCGCCGTCGAGTCTCCGCTCGGACAGATCTCGATGATTCCAATGCTCGCCTGGATCGCGCGCAGCGCCCCCCCTCAGCTCAAAGCCACGTTCTTCGCCGTCATGGCCTCCTTCACCAACCTCGCGCTCTCCGCGGCGAGCCTCGGCACGAAGTATCTGAATCAGCTCTTCGTCGTGACGCGCGAGGTACGGGATCGGACGAGCGGTGTCGTGGAAACCCCAGCCGACTACGGGGAGTTGGGCTTTCTCCTCGTCGCCGTCGCCGCGCCGCTCTACCTCTCCTCCGCGTATCCGTACGTCGCAAAGGCGGCGTACATTCATTTACGCACGCTGCGCGGACAGGCGGAGCGTTCGGCGGTGCCATCGCCGCGGACGACGTGGTCGTCGATAAGC
>JAPOLW010000026.1 GCA_029976905.1 bacterium
CGCTACGGGCGCTTTCCGACGTTCTCGGAACTCTTCTCGAATCGCTGGGCGATCATCGGAAATCCCAACCTCACCCCAGAGCGGGGTTGGAATGTCGATGTCGGTTTCGACACGCGGGTCGATGCTCTCGGTCCGCTCCGCGCCCTCCATGCCGAAGCAGTCTTCTTCTGGCGAGACGTCGACGACCTGATCCTGCTGGTCAAAACCGCGCCGAATACCTCGAAGCCGCAGAACGTCGGCCGCGCCGACATCGTCGGCGTGGAGCTTTCCACCCGATTCGACCTCTGGGATCGCTTCGGCCTGACCGGCAATTACACCTACCAGGACGCCCGCGACCGCAGCGCCGCGCCGTCGCGAAACGGAAAGCGGCTGCCTGGCGTTCCCGCGCACGAAGCCTATGCGCGCCTCGACTACCACCCCTGGTCCGTCGTGCCCTTCTACGAACTCAGCTTTACCTCGGGGAACTTCCTCGACCCGGCCAACCGCATCGAGGTCCCAAGCCGCATCCTCCACTCGGTCGGATTGCGCTATCTCCTTCCGTTCGTGCCGATTACGCTCACCTTCGAGGCGCGCAACATCACCGACAATCAAATTGCAGACGTCGCCGGCTTTCCGTTGCCGGGACGCTCCTTCTTCGGCACCGCCGCCTTCCGGTGGTCGGGCGCCCCGGGAAAGGCATCCACATGAAGAAAAAGTCCATCGACGCTCGTGCGCGACCGCTGACCCTTCTGCTCGCACTCACATTGGCCGCGTGCGGCGGCGGAGGAAGCGACGGGGGAAGCAACGACGACGTCAACCCGGCGCCTCCGCTCGAACGGAGGGCCGTCGTCCTGACTACGGACTTCACCAGTAGTTCGCTTGCCAGCCTGCCCGTCGCCGACCCCGGGGCCGTTGCTCTTTCGGAGCAGACCCTCTCCAGCGATGCGGTCGCGCGCGCGTTCGGCTCGAGGGTCTATGTGATCAACCGCTTCGGCGCCGACAACATCCAGGCCCTCGATGCGAACGATGGATTCCGGACACTGTGGCAATGCTCGGTCGGAAACGGGAAGAATCCGCAAGACATGGTCGTCGCCTCCGAAGACAAGGGATACGTCTCCCTCTACGCCGGCGGCGTCGCCGTCGTGAATCTGTCGCCGGCGGCGGACTGTTCGGACTTCCTGGTGCAGGAGATCGACCTGTCGTCGGTCGCCGACGACGACGGCATTCCCGAGGCGGACCGCCTGGTCATGGTCAACAGACGACTCTACGTGAGCCTGCAGCGTCTCGAGAACTTCGTACCCACCGACTCGAGCGCACTCGCGGTCATCGATACCACCACAGATGTCCTCCTGGGTGCCATCGAACTCTCCGGAACCAACCCCTATGGCGCGACGAAAGGACTGCTCCTCGAACCCGCCAGTGGGAAGCTCCTGGTTCCGCAAGTTGGTGGGTTTGGTGTCCTCGACGGCGGCATCGAGCGGGTCGATCTCGCTGGCGGCGTCGCCGAGGGATTCTTCCTCACCGAGGCCGAACTCGGGGGAGACATCAACGACTTCGTCATCGTCTCGGACACACGTGCCTACGTGGTCGTCTCGGATGCCAACTTCAACAATCGCCTGGTGCGCTTCGACCCGAGCACCGGCGCGGTGCAGGCCACCCTCCTCGACTCGAGCGCCTACCTCCCCGACATCGAGCACGACTCCGAGACCGACCAGCTCTTCGTCGCCAGCCAGGACTTCGCCCGCCCTGGGATCCGCATCTTCGACCGCAACGACATGGAGGCTACCCCCGAGCCAATCGGCACCGGCCTTCCCCCGTTCGTCGTGCTCTTCGTGGAGTGATCGTCGCGACCGGCCTGGTGGGGCCACCGGCCTGGTGGGGCCACCGCCCCGGCGGGGCCGCCGTCGAAAGAGGTTGAAAGCGGTGGCCCCCTGCCCATAGGGATTTCCGGGCGTGGTCGGGAACCCATTCCCGAGCACTACTTTTGGAGGTGCCTGGATGACGGCCCGCGTCGCAAAATCGCTTGGTGTAACGCTCGCAGCCCTGTTCCTGCTTTCGAGTTCTGGCTGCGGCAGCGGCCCGACCGCGGCGCCGACGGCACCTCCCAGCAAGCCCGGCGGACCCCAGGAGCCGGGTGCGAGCGAACCTTCGTGTGAAGGGAAATCCTTCGAGAGCACCTACGAAGCAATCCAGGACGTGATCTTCGCACGACGCGGCTGCACCCAGGACGTCTGCCATGGCAGCGCCGCTACCGGCGGCCTCGATCTGCGACCGGAGGTCGCGTACGAGAATCTCTTCGAGGTCGACTCGGTCGGCAGCCGCTGGCGGCGGGTGGAGCCGGGCGACAAGGACCGGAGCTTTCTCTGGCTCAAGCTCGCCGCCGCGACCCTGCCCGAAAGCGCCAGCGTGGCCGGCGCCGCGATGCCCATCGGCCGCTCGCCGATCAGCAGAGACGAACTCGAGGCGCTACGCTTGTGGATCTACGCCGGAGCGCAGGCGACGGGGACGGTCCCGGGGACCGAAGAACTCCTCGACGCGTGCCTTCCCGAATCGGCCCCAATCACGATCAAACCGCTCGATCCGCCCCCCCTGGGCGAGGGCATCCAATTCGTCATGCCGCCAGTTCATCTGGCCGCCGCCAGCGAGCAGGAGATCTGCTTCGCAACCTATTACGACTTCTCCGATCAGGTTCCCGATTGGGCCCGCGATCCCACCGGAAGGTATCTCCGCTTCCGTGGCCAGGAACTCCGCCAGGATCCGCAGAGTCATCATCTCGTCGCGCTCCACGCCGACTTCGATGTCGACGAATTCATCGACCACCCCGACTTCGGCACCTGGACCTGCTCGGGCGGCGATCGCGACGGCGAGGTCTGCGAGCCGCTCGACCAGGCCTCGTGCGGCAGGGGCGGCTACTGCCACTCGGAGATCGATCCCGTATCGATCGGCTGCATTGGGTATGGGCCGCCGGGCGGTGGCTTCGCCATCACCGGCCAACAGATCGGCGGTGCCCAGGAAGCCCAGGCATACATCGAATTCCGCGAGGGTGTCTTCGGACAGATGCCGCTGCGCGGCATTGCCTATTGGAGTTCCCACTCCTTCAACCTGACGTCCCAGGACACCGTCCTGCATGGACGCCTCAATTTTCCCTTCGCCCGGGATCAACGTTTCCCGTTGCAACAGATCTTCAATGTCGAGGCAGTCTTCGCGCCCAACATGGCACCGTTCACCATCGGGACGGTTTGCCACCGCCAGTATCTACCCCAGGGCACGCGCCTCTTCGGCGTCACCTCGCATACCCATGAAAAAGGGAAGCGCTTCTGGGCCGAACTGCCCGATGGCACCCTCATCTACGAGAACGTACTCTACAACGACCCCGTGAAGCAGTTCTTCGACCCACCTCTCGAATTCGATTCGGAAGACCCCGAGGAGCGCCGGATCAATTTCTGCGCGACGTACAACAACGGCGTCAACGAGGATGGATCTCCCAACCCCGATACCGTCACGCGCGCCTCCCTCATCCCGGATAGCGCTCGTTTGACGTTTGGCGCTTGCGAGCCGGAGGCGTGCGTGGCCGGCCGCATCGGCGCTCCCTGCAACGGAACCGGAGACGATGCGGCATGCGATTCGGCACCAGGAGCCGCTGACGGTTTCTGTGATGCGTGCAAAATCACCGGCGGCGAGAGCACGCAGAACGAAATGCTCATCCTGATCGGGCAGTCCTACATCGATCCGGCCTTCCCCCAGCCCCCCATCGACGGCCCGGTCTTCGCAGGACTTGCGTCGGTGGGGCCCGCCGAGCGGGTCGAGGAATAGAAGCCCAGCCGGTTGAACCCGGTCACCGTCTCGCTCCTGCGCGAGCACTTTGCCGACTTCACCGGCCACCTCACCGATCTCGAGAAAGTCGAGGTCGTGAACGCCAAGGGACGCGCGTCAGCTTCGTTCCGGGCGGGGGCACGCCCGGAACACCAATCGCGACCGCCATCCAAGCAGACCCCGAAGAGCTCGAGCGCTTCTACCGGCAGCATCCATACAAGGTTCGGCCCATCACGGACGACTCTCCCTTCTTCTGGCACTTCGTGAGCTTCCCCGACGCACTCTTCTGCGGCGCGGAGGCGAAGGCGTGGAACGTCGAAGAGGGCGTGGGCGAGCGCCTCCTCGTCGTCTTCCTCCTGATCGCCGTGGTCTTCGCGGCCCTCTTTCTCCTTCTCCCGCTCGTCGTCTTGCGCGGCGTATGGAGCCAGATCCCCTACAAGTGGAACGCCGGGGTGTACTTTGCCGCGCTCGGGCCGGGCTTCGTGTTCCTCGAGGTCTGCCTCATCCAGCGATTGACGCTTTTCCTCGGCTACCCGACCTACTCCCTCAGCGTGACGCTCTTCTCGCTGCTGGTCTCCACGGGCGTCGGCAGCCTGCTGAGCGAACGGTATGCCTCGGTCCGCAATCGCGCCTTCACGGTTTTGATCGTGCTGCTCGTCGGACTGATTGCGTTCTATGAGTTGGTCCTGCCCTCGATCACGGGCGCCGGCATGGCGTGGCCCTTCGAGGTCCGCGTCGGGATCACGATTGCCTGCCTCATGCCGTTGGGCCTGTGCCCGGGCGCATTCATGCCCCTGGGTCTGGGCTCGGTTTCCCAAACGACTCCGTTCGGGGAACAGTACGTCGCCTGGTGTTGGGCGATCAACGGATTCTTCTCCGTGATGGCCTCCGTCCTCGCCACGCTTCTCAGCATGACCTTCGGCTTCAACACCGTGATGCTGATTGGCCTGGCGATCTACCTGGCCGGGATCGCCGCCTTGCGGCGCGTCCCCGTGCCGACCGCGACCGCCTGAGGGCGCCGTCAGGAACCGCCGCCGGTACCCAGGCGTTCCCCGGCGAGATCAGCGCCCTGCTCGATGCAGAGAAGGCGGACGCGTCCGGTCGAAACGACGCGCCCCTCCTCGTCCCGCGCAGTCGCTTCCCAGAGTTGGACCCGGCGTCCTCGCGTTACCGGCTTTGCGCGGATCGTGATCCGCCCCGTGCGGACCGCGCGTACGAAACTCGTATGGTTCTCGAGTCCGACGACGCCGCAGCCCCGGCTCGCCGCGTCCATGCCCGCGCCCGTCGAGCACACGGTCTCGACGACCGTGCAGTGCACGCCCCCGTGCACGATGCCGTAGGGCTGATGGTGGCGGGGCCCCGCGTCGTACTCCGCCACGACCTGGTCGCGGCTGGCCTCCAGGATGCGTAGTCCGAGGTGCTGATCCCAATCGTTCATCAGGTCTCCCTGTACCGGCCGATTCATCGCAAAGGACGAACGAGCCTTGCCTTCGGGAGGGCTAGCATCGCCAGGGACAGCGGGCGAGGAATCCCGCCCCGGCCAAGGCGTCCCGCCTCAGCGGGATGCCTCGAGGCGTGCCGAAAGTGCGATCGCGTTGAACAACGCAACCCAACTCCCCTCGCGACGAAAGCCGCGAAGATCTTCCGGCGTCGCGCCAAACGATGCGTCGGGGTTGTCCCAGACCTGCATCGGCGCCCCGTCGACGTAGACGGTACGAAGCGCCGTCTGCAACGATTCTTTCGACTCCATGGTCGTCTCCCTGTGGGCCATCGCGCTCAGGCCGCCGGCAGGCAGCCCGCGTCGAAGCGACAGCCGCGGAAGTTGCCGCACAAAGCGACCTGGCCACTGTTGACCAGGTGGACGACGGTAGCGAGCACCTCGGCCTCGGAACGCGCCTCCTCGGCGACCGCCCGAACCAGATCCAACATCGTGACGTGTGGGGTGTTCATGGGGCTTCTCCTTTCCTTTCCAGCCAAAAAGGAGAGCAAGCGGCATGCCCAACGCCCGAGCCTTCCGGAATCCGCTCCGGAATTGAATTTCCGAAGTATTTTCCTGGGCTTGCAAGCCGGGCCGCGGGGCGGGGAACGCTCGTCCTCGCCGCCCCGGGCGGATCAGGCGTAAAGGAAAGTGCACACGTCGACTCACACGGTGTACACCCGGGCGGTCGGCTGACCGGCCGGCAACGGCTTTCCCTCCGGCGCGGCCCGTCCTTGTGCCTGCCAGGCGCCAACGGCCATAGTAGCTGCCCGTGACCGCGACCCCTGCCCGCTCCGTCACGAAGAGACCCCCACGGGGGGTCTGGCTTCTACTCGCCGGCTTCCTGGCCGTCGGCGATCCGGCCTTTGCCCGGTGCGAAGACGGCCGCGACCTGGTCACTTCGTCGAGTCTGGTTCGGCATCCCCTGGCGTGCCGGCTGGCCCGGGTCGTCCGCGGGGCGGAGATCTCCTGCGCCCCACCGGCCCTGCCTTCCTGCGCAAGTGCGTTGCCCGATCAGCTTGCGACACTCCTTCTCGGAGACGGCGCCCCTGGGCCCGCGGGAACCTCTGCCGCGGCGCTGTCCTGCCAGCGCCAGATCGTCGTCTCTGGGGTGCGCTTCGTGCAGAAGCGCCTCGTCGAACGATCGCGAGGGCAACGAGCCTCCAAAGCCGGGCGCGTGCTGCAAAGACGCATCGCGCACAGCTGCGCCGACGCCGTGGTGCATCGGAGCGCGGCCGGATTGGGCCTTCCGCGGGTCGGAGGCGAATGCGCAGACCTTCTGGGGAACTCGAACGAGCGCCTCGACACGCGGGGGCTTTCCCGGTGCATCCGGGCGACGCTCGAGGGCATCGTCGATGACCTCGCCCCGACACCGATTCGACCCAATGTCCTGCTCGTCGTGACCGATGATCAACGCGCCGACACGATCGACTTCATGCCGACCACCGCCGCGCTGCGAGACGAGAGCATTTTGTTTGCCAACGCGTTCGTGACCAATCCGGTCTGTACACCGAGTCGCGCCAGCATTCTCAGTGGCCTCTCTTCCCGGAACAATGGCGTGCAGTCCAATGGAGATTTCGCCGCCCTCGACCCGACGGAAACGATCGCCCATTGGCTCGACGAGGCCGGCTATACGACGGCTCTGATGGGCAAATACCTCAACAATAGTGAGTTGCTCGGATTGACTCCGCCACAAGGCTGGGACGAGTGGAAATCCTTCCTCGAAGCGAGCGGCGGAGACTTCTACGGCTTCCGGGTCAATGACAACGGCGTCGTCCGCGAATTCGACGACGGCCAGTATTCGACGGACTGGCTCGCCCGGGAAGCAAACCGTTTCGTACGCCGTCATTCCAGCCGACCTTTCTTCCTGATGCTCACACCCTTTGCTCCGCATGGACCGGCCATACCTGCGCACCGACACGAAGGCCGCTTCGACGATGTACCGCCGCACAGACCTCCCTCCTGGTTTGGCGACGTCGCAGAAAAGCCGGCCTGGGTACGCTTCACGAAAGCCACCGCGGGTCCGAACCATGCTCGGACGATCGACACATACCGTCAGAGCCAACTCGAAACCCTATTGTCGGTCGACGAGGCCATCGCGCAACTGCTCGAGACGCTCGAGAAATATGGACTCACCGACAACACGGTCGTCGTCTTCACCTCGGACCACGGAGTCAACCTGGGTGAGCATTGGGTCTGGGGGAAGTTCAACCCCTACGAGGAGTCGATCCGCGTTCCCTTCCTGCTGCGCTACCCCCGCCGATACCCCTTGCCCCAGATCCGCACAGAACTCGTCCTGAACCTGGACCTGGCGCCGACCTTTTTGGATTTCGCGGGCCTGGGCGTCCCCGGCGCCCTCGACGGCGCGAGCCTGGCCGACCTGATCGAAGACACGGGCGGCATTTGGCGCGATGACTTTCTGGTCGAGACAAAAGGAGAGTTCGTCACGCGGGCCAGCAACAGCGTGCGAACCTCCGAGGTCAAATACATCGACACCAGAGCCTCGGCCGGGGTCACCGAGGAACTCTATGACCTGGTGACCGATCCGTACGAGAGGACCAACCTCGCCACCGATCCCGCCTACGCTGGGGTTCTCGAGGAGATGCGTTCGCGCCTCGAGGTCTTGCGCGCGCGCTGACCCGACCCTGGGCGGAGCGGAACGACGTCAGCGCAGGCCGGGCCCGCTTGGCCGCGCGCACACGCGGCGCTCAGTCGGCTTTGCCGTCTGGCGGCCCGGCAATCGCGGGCACGGCCGAAGCCGCGGCGGCCATCGCCCCTTCCCCCTCACGACGCGCGCGGGCCACCTCACGGGCTTCCTCCTCCAGGAAGAAGACGTGCTCGCCCACCCGCAGCCAGGGCGTGCGTTCGGAGGTCGCAACGGCCGCGGGAAGAAAAGCGTAGACCTCCTGGCTGGCCAACATGCGCTCGCCGCTGTTCAACTCCTTGAAATGCTCGGTCGGCTCTCCGAAGCGTACGTCGCGCTGTGAACCCTGCGAAAATCGCGGGATGGAGGCGGGAGCGCGAACGGCGGCTTCACGGACCTGGAAGGCGAAGAAGATCGGGTTCGTGGGCTCCATTCGACCCCCATCGTCGACCAGCCAGGTGGCCGTTCCGGGAGGTACGGGCTGAACCTCCCAACGATAGGTCCAAACGATGTCCTTACTCTCTCCGGCATCCAAGGGCGCGTTCTCCCAGTGAGGATTCTTGTCCTCTAGGTCAGAGAATGCCCTAGCGAAGCACCCTCTGCCAAGAGCCTTCTTGCAACAGGGTGGGAGCGCACCATAGCGACCGCCGCATCGACGTCGGGGCCGACCGCGGAGCGATCGTGTGGCCCACGAGGGGCGTAGAAGGAAGATTTTTCGCTCTGCAGCAAGGCAATCGTCGGGACACCAAGAGCGACCGCGAGGTGCATCGGACCGGAATCCGGAGTCACCAGGAGAGCACATCGCTCCACGAGGGCGGCAAAGATGCGCAGCGGGCGGGGAGCGAGGACCCGTCCGGTAGGCCCCACCGCTGCACGCAGGGTGGCTTCGAAGGCCCGCTCCTCGGGCCCGAGGAAGACGACATAGGGGAAGTCATTCGCGTCGAGGGCCTCGAGAAAGCGGAGCCAGCGTTCGTTCGGCCATCGTTTGTGCAGATGCCCGCCGACGAAAACGCCGATCAGCGGCTTCGCCTGCGGTCCGTCCCGCAGATCGAGTTCACCGAGGATTTCGAGAGCAACCGACCTCTCGTGTTCGGCGACCTCGTAGACGGGCCGATCGGAGACCGGCATGCCGAGGGCCGCGCCGATCTCGAGCGCGTCGTCGTAGGCGTGCTGACAAATGGGCCGCGGGAAAAGGACGTTGAGAAATCGCTCGCCCGAACCTTCGAAGCCGATTCGCCAGCGCGCGCCGCTCAAATAGGCGTAGAGTCCGCCCGAGAACGAACCCATTCCCGCCTCGACGGCCAGGTCGAAACGCTCTCGGCGAATCTTCCGGAACAAGGAAAAGAATTCCCACGGCCGGGAGACATAACTGCGAGACATGGGATGCACGGCATCGATGGGCAGGTTTTCGAGCAGGGGGAGCGTTGCATCCCCGGCGAGATACTCCAGACGCGCCTGCGGGAATCGCTCGCGCAGACCGCGCACGATGGCATTGGTCATCAGGGTGTTCCCAAGGCGGAAGTTGGGACGCACCAGCAGCACGCGTCGAACCTCGCGCACGTCCTCGAGTGGAATGCGGGCAGAGGCGGGGAGAATCCGCTCGAGGAGACCACCGAACGCGATCCGCCCGGCGCGTCCCGTCGCGTGCCCCACCCGCTGCCCTCCGGGACCGCGAAGAAGTTTACGCAAAAAGGACATCGCCGATCGGCCTAGACTCTAGCTGGGGCGACGCCCGGAGCAACCGCCCACCGCCTCCCTCTGCTCCCGCGCCGGCCCGGTTCTGCTCAGCGCGCCACCACCTGCAGGCGGACCCTCCGGGCGGCGCCCTCGTGGAGGATCGTGAGTTCGAGCGGAGACCCAATCGCGAGCATGCCGATGCGCGTCCGGAGATCCGCCGACGATCGGATCGGAAGTCCGTCCATCGCCACGATCAAATCGCCCCGAACGATCCCGGCGCGTCCCGCAGGAGATTCGGGGGCGACCTGACTGACGAGTGCTCCCGCTTCGTGGGGCAGATCCATGGCGTCGGCGAGTTCCGGTGTGAGTGTCTGGACCAAAAGCCCCACGCGGCCACGTCGAACATCCCCGTGCTCGACAAGCTGGCGCATCACGTTGCGCGCCATGTTGCTGGGGACGGCGAACCCGATGCCGACGTTCCCGCCGGCCGGAGCGAAGATCGCCGAGTTCAGCCCCACCAGCCGACCGCGGCTGTCGACCAAGGCCCCACCGGAGTTGCCCGGATTGATGGACGCATCCGTCTGGATGAAATCTTCGTAGCCGTCGGGCGTCAGCCCGGTCCGTCCGAGCGCACTGACGATTCCGGTCGTCACCGTCTGACCGAGTCCGAAGGGGTTTCCGATCGCCGCTACGAAATCGCCGACCTGCAAACGGTCGCTGTCGGCGAACTGGACCTGATGAAGGCTGGACGCGTCGATCGCGAGGACGGCGACGTCCGTTTCCGGGTCACTCCCGATGAGATCGGCGGCGAACCATCGGCCGTCCTGAAACGTGACGCGGATCTCGTCGGCATCCTCGATGACGTGATGATTGGTGAGGATGGTGCCCGCCTCACCGTCGACGATCACACCCGAGCCGGCGCTCACGACCTCCCGTTCGGGTATCTCCTCGTACTCTTCCGGCACACCGAAGAAGCGCCGGAAGAAGGGGTCGCCGAGGAGGGGGTTCGATTCGGCCGCCACACGCGAGCGGACCGAGATGTTGACGACCGCGGGCGTCACTTCCGCCAGCATCGGGGCGATCGTGAGGGTCCCCTCGCTTCCAACGGTCCACGCGGCGGCCGGCGCTCCCGACGCCCCGCTCGCGCGCCGCGCGGGCGTCGAACTCCCCGCGCAGCCTGCGACGACGACCAGGAGGAGAGTCGAGGTGAAGATGGTCCAGAAATCCGATTTGGCCCGCATGACCCGCTACCGAGCCGCATGGCTACCAGAGGAAGCCCCGGGGCTAAAGGTCTTGGGCCGTCGGACCGTCGTTAGTCTCGTGCCTCACGACGAAGAAGCGACCGCCGTCGCGCATGCCGAGCCGCTGCGCGCCACCTTCCGGGCGAACCCCGAGCGAGCCCGCAGCGAAGCGACACAACGCCGCCGTCGGGCCCAGATGCGTCGGGCCACCGGCTTCGGCCGCCGACGCGCCCTTCGCCGGGCCCGCTGAGGAGATGGATTCCCCGACCCGAACCCGGTCGGGGCTACGATGGAGACCGGTGCCCCGCCCCGAACGTCGTCGGGGCCACGAGCCCCACCGGCGGGCCCGGCCGGGCCGGCCCGGCCCAGCCCGGTGCGCTTGATCGATCCCGGACTCCAGGTAAGAAGGCGCCATGCGCTTTTCGTACGCGGAATCGATGTGCGACGTCTCCCACTATGTTCCCCTCGCGCGCGCCTGCGAGGATTCGGGATGGCACTCCTTCGTCGTCCCCGACAGTGTCTGCTACCCGCGGGATTCCGACTCCAGGTACCCGTATACGCCCGACGGCAACCGGGAGTTCCTCGAAGACAAGCCGTTCATCGAGCCCTTTGCCCTCACGGCCGCGCTTGGAGCGGTGACCTCGACGCTGCGCTTCACCACCTTTGTCGTCAAGCTGCCGATCCGCCACCCCGTCCTCGTCGCAAAGTCGGTCTCCTCTCTCGCCGCCCTGACCGACAACCGCTTCGGTTTCGGCGTCGGGCTCTCCCCGTGGCCGGACGACTTCCGCGTCATGGACGTCCCATGGACGGGACGCGGGACTCGCATGAACGAGATGATCGAAATCATTCGCGGCCTGTGCGCCGGTGGGTATTTCGAGTTCCAGGGCAAACATTTCGACCTCGAACCGATCAAGATCTGCCCGACCCCGTCGCAACCGATTCCGATCCTGATCGGAGGACATTCCGAGGCCGCCCTCAAGCGCGCCGCACGCTGGGGTGATGGATGGATGCACGCGGGCGGCGATCCCGTGGAGCTTCGCGGCTACCTCGACCGCCTCGCGGAACTCCGGCGCGAGTACCAACGCGAAAACGACCCCTTCGAGGTGCACGTGATCTCTCTGGACGCCTACTCCCTCGACGGCATTCGTCGCCTCGAGGACGAGGGCATCACCGACGTGATCGTCGGGTTCCGCGATGTCTACACCGGCCCCGACATCCCCCTCCAGGACAAGATCGACGCACTCCGGCACTACGCCGATTCGGTCATCGCGAAGACCTAACGATTCAGGAAGTTCAGCGGCAGGCCACCCACCGGCCAACGGCCGCGCACCAGCCTCCCCGTCGACGAAAGGGTCACCCAGGCGTCTCGGAGATCCTCGCCGCCAAAGCACACATTGGTCGTCAGCGGATCATCCGTGGGCACATGCTCGATCTGGCTGCCATCGGGGGAGATTCTCGTGATGCCGCCATTCGCGATCGTCGCGACGCAGACGTGCCCCTCGGCGTCGACCGCAAGTGAATCGAAAAGCTGGTAGCCCGGGACGCCAGCCAGGCATTCCTCATTGGGCAATCTCCGGGTCACGACGCCGGGCTCGGCGATCGCAAAGCGAAAAACGCGGCCGGTGATCGTCTCGGCAACATAGAGGGTTCCCTCGTCCGCGGAGAGACCGACGCCGTTGGGTTGGACCATCGGGAAGACCACCTCCTGGATGAACGACCCGTCCGTGCGAGCGTAGAAAACCGCCCCCCGGTCCATCTGTCGCCCGCGCCCCTTCCCAAGGTCGGTGAAGTAGAACCCCCCACTGCGATCGAAAACGATGTCGTTGGGCCCCCGCAACGGGACGCCGTTGCAGGACGTGTAGAGCACCTCCGAAGCGCCGGAGGACAGGTCGACGACTTCGATCCGCCCGCCAGAGTAGTCGGGTGCTTCGTCACCGGGGTAGAGGCGCCCCTCGATCTCCAGCCACTCGAAGCCGCCGTTGTTGCAGACGTAGCAGCGACCATCCGGGCCGAGGGCCGCGCCGTTCGGACCGCCCCCGAGATCGGCGACGACTTCGACCTGCCCTCCGGGTCGCACCCGGCTGAGCGTGCCGCGCGCAATCTCGACCAAAACGACATCCCCGTCGGGAAGCGCGATGGGGCCCTCCGGGAACCGCAGTCCCGACGCTATTTCTTCAAATTGCATGGCTCCCCCGTGGTCGCTCACGCGCGCGATGCAGGCGGGACGTCGAGGCAGCTCATCATGCGCTGCCACCCGAGGACCCGGACGAATGCCGGCACCTGCGGCGCCAACAGCAGTTGCTCCACCCGCAGCGCCAGCGTTTCGCCAAAGTAGATCCGGGCAAGGTCGCGCAGGGTCGCGTCGGCAGCTCCGACCTCGATTGCGGTCTGGATTTCGATTGCCCGGTCGAGTCGATCTGCGAACTCGGCCGAGTCGGCCAATCGCTGGTCGCGACGGGCGAGCACGTGGCGAACCCGTTGCCGATTGGGTCGACCATCGCGGCCGAAGAGAAGCGCGCGAACCGCCCGACGGGTGCTCTCCGGAAGGAGCTCGCCGAGGGGAACCTCGTCGCGGCCGGGGAAGAGCTCGCGATGGACTGCGACGAGACTCAGGTCGCAAACGCCCGCGGCGACGGCGTCGTGCGGGTGGATCGGCTCGTCGAGAAGCAGGGCGAAGAGCGAGTGAAGCTCACGTTGCTCGACCTTGTAGCGAAGGAGATCCCGGATCGACGGATCTTCGAGCGCGAAGCGGAATTGCTCCGCGCGAACGTCCTCGCCACGGAAATTATCCTCCACGAAATGTCGGAACCAGCTGACGGGAAGCCCCATGCGCGCCGCGTCGTCGGCCGTGACCAACTCGCGGGCGACCGGCTGGAATTCTTCCCATTGCCGCCGGGCTGCGCGCGCGGTGCGAAACCACCCCATGATCTGCTGAGAAAATCAGGCGCCCGCACCCGGCGCAAGGGACTCCTGCGCCGTCCGCGACGGCCCCTTTCGGAGCGGTGGGCTCGGGGAACGCTATTCCGTCATGTCCTTGACCTTCTGGTCGAGTTCTTTCTGGGCATCATTCTTTGGGGGCGGGGGCGTCATGATCTTGGTCATGTCTCCATCCACCTTGATCTTCCCCGACATGAACGCCTGCATCGCAGCGGCCTGATCCCCCAGAACCACCAGGGATTTCGCGGTCTCGTAGTCGACGGTCAGAGTGACGTCGGCGCCCTCGATGTGCCCGCGGCCGACCGTCGCAGTCCCGGCACTGGTGTCCGTATACATCTGGACCGTCCCTCCGCCGAAAGGCACTCCGGTCACATTCTGGTTCAGCTTCATCTTGACCAGCGGTGCCGGCACCTTGTCGCGATATTCCGCGGTGAGCGCGATCAGCATGTCGAGCCACTCGTCCGAGAGAAAGGGATGCTTGGCCATCAGACTCCTCCTTGGGTTCCTCCGGCGGGATGTACCCATCGGGGTGGGTCCGTCGTACTGCGCCGCCTTCGTCGCCGCCACCCGCGCGCGGGGATCCCGCCTAGAAGATATTTCTACTTCTTCTCTATTTAGTATTCCACCGCCACCCGCGCGCGGGGATCCCGCGTGGACAAGCGGGATGCTTTTCCCGATAGTCCCCGGGGTGGGTCGGGAGAGGGAAATCATCACGTTCGGGTGTCGGTTGAACGCCTACGAGAGCGAGGTGATTCGGAATCTCACGAGCGGGCGCGACGAGGACCTGGTGGTCGTGAACACGTGTGCGGTCACGACCGAAGCGGAGCGACAAGCGCGCCAGGCCATCCGTCGCGCCCGGCGAGAGCGCCCCGGTGCTCGCATCGTGGTCACGGGTTGCGCCGCGCAGATCTCGCCCGATCGTTTCGCGACGATGCCCGAGGTGGATCAGGTGATCGGCAACCACGAGAAGGTCCGATCGCCCACCTGGTCCGCAGAAGCACCACGCACCGGCGTCCAGGTGGGTGACATCGCGCAGGTCCGCGAGACCGCGTCGAACCGGGTCGGGGCGTTCGCGAGCCACACGCGCGCCTTCGTGCAGGTCCAGAACGGCTGCGACCATCGCTGCACCTTCTGCATCATTCCCTTCGGCCGCGGACCGTCGCGCTCGGTTCCTCCCGCCGAGGTCGTCGAACAGGTCCACCTCCTGGCCGACTCCGGCGTCGGAGAGATCGTCCTCTCCGGAGTGGACCTCACCGCCTTCGGACAGGACCTGCCAGCCCACCCGAGTCTGGGCGCGCTCGTACGGAGGCTCCTGCGCGCGGTGCCCTCTCTTCCGCGACTGCGTCTCTCGTCGATCGATCCCGTGGAAATCGACGAAGAACTCTGGGCCGCGCTGGCCGAGGAGTCACGATTGATGCCCCACCTTCACCTGAGCCTTCAGGCGGGGGACGATACCGTGCTCAAGCGAATGAAGCGCCGCCACGGGGAAGCCGACATCCGGGCCGTCGTGGACCGCGCTCGACGCCAACGACCCGACGTGGTGTTCGGGGCCGATCTGATCGCGGGCTTCCCGACCGAGACCGAGGAGATGTTCGAGCGAACCCGGACGCTGATCGAAGAGCTGGACATCGCCCATCTGCACGTTTTTCCGTTCTCGCCGCGGACCGGAACGCCGGCGGCGCGCATGCCACAGGTCCCCGGACCCGTCCGCCGCGAGCGCGCCGCGCGGCTGCGGGCGGTGGGTGCCCGCGCCCGGGACCGGCTCCTCGATGGGGCCATCGGCACGACGGCAGACGTGCTCATGGAAGCAGATGACAGCGGATACACGCCGCACTACGCCCGCGTGCGAGTCGTCGGAGGGGCGCCGCCGGGCGCGCTCCTGCGGGTCCGGATCCGGGAGCGGGACGAGGACGTTCTCGTCGGCGAACGCGGCGAGGCCAAGGCGGCGCCGCAGATGGAGGACCCCGAGCGAGGTCCGGCGCGGGTTTTGTCGCCGGCAGGACCGCGCGCGCCGCAGCGCGCCGCACCGTAGGTGACCACGGGACGACTGCTCGATAGGGTGATACGCGCGTGAAAGGAGGAGCGGCCAGCGTACCGAGGCCGTTGCCGTCCACAACCGACCGCAGGAGGTGAGGGTGTACGATCTTCAGAACATCGAGGCGATCAAGCGGCTCAAATACAAATACATGCGATGCCTCGACCAGAAACGCTGGGACGAGATGGCCGAGTGCTTCGTCGAAGATGCCACGGCCGCCTACAGTGGCGGCAAATATTCCTTCCAGGGACGCGCGGCGATCCTGGCCTTCTTCAAGGAATCGATGGACAGCCCCAAGGTCCTCTCGAGCCACCGCGTCCATCACCCCGAGATCGACCTCACCAGTGAAACCACCGCCGTCGGTCATTGGGGCCTCGAGGACGTCTTCATCAACGAGGAGATGGGCGTCACGGTGCGTGGTGCGGCCTACTACCGCGACGAGTACGTGAAGATCGGCGACCGCTGGTGGATCCAGCACACGGGGTACGAGCGCGCCTATGAGGAAATCGAGAAACGGGCCGACATGCCGTGGCTGACGATCACGCAGCGCTGGGGCCAGGCCGGCTGAGGAGGATGCCGTGAGCGTGATGCGGTTCAATCACATGGAGCTGACCTTCGCGCCGGGAGCACTCGATGAAAAGACCCGTACGGAGATCCGTGCGTTCTACGGCGACGTTCTTGGCTGGAAGTCGATGGACGTGCGACTCCTGGGGCAGGATGGACTGCTTTTGCAGGTCGACGACGCCGTAAGTCAGTTCCTCCTTCTCATGGAGAGCGACCGGCCCATGGTGTCCCCCGGCTACGACCACCTTGGCCTGTTGCTCGAAAGCCGAGGCGAAGTGGACGAAATCCTGAGAAAATGCCGCGCCTACGGTGCCCGTGACGATCGCGTCCGGATCAAGGAATACGACGATCTCGACGAGGGGGCCGTGACCGTCCATGCCTTCTACGTCAAATACCTTCTGCCGATCTGGTTCGACGTCCAGTGCATGGAGTGGAAGGAGGGCATGGAGCCCCGGCAGAGCTGGTCCTTCGGCTGAAACCGAGGGCCGACCAGCACCCCGCATGGCAAAGCGAACCTTGCAGAATTGCAAGGAAAAATGGTGCTTGTCCAGAGCGAAGGCCCCGTGGTAGCCGTGTATCCAAGGAAGGTTTCGGGAAATGTCCCGGGACCAGGCAAGTCGGACGGGCCAGCCGCAAACACCCTCATCCCACCCCATGATATCCCGCATCCACGCAGCGGATCGTTTGCGTACGCCCAGAGGAAATCA
>JAPOLW010000270.1 GCA_029976905.1 bacterium
GAGGTGGGAGGGGAGGAGTTGGAAGGGACGCCCCGCGGCATTGCCGCGGGGCGTTCTGGTATGTGGAGCCCCGGTTGGCGGGTGGCGAGGGGCGACGGGGTGGCTCCCGATCTTCCATGGGCGCCGCCAGCGGCCGTCCATTCCCCGCCCCGGGGCCGGCTGCTAGCGTCGACGGGTGTCCGATGTGCTGACCATGGCTCTCGACCGCGCCAGCGAGGAGCACCGGCTGCCGGCCCACTACCGCGCTCTGGTGCGCCCGATCCTCAAACTTCCGCGCAAGCAGTGGCCGTCTTGTTGTGGGGGCCACTGCGAGCCCTGCGCTCAGACGTTGGTCGCCGTGGCCGAGCGGGTCCAGGAGTTGCTGGCCCCTGGAGACGGGTGAATTGACGCGGTCACGGTGAACCCGCCAGCCGTCGTGCTCCCCCGGGCTTCTGCGAGGCTCGGCAGCCTGGCGCAGGGCTGCTACGGTTTCTCTCTCCAATGTACGTTCGATCCCGACGCGCGGCGTTCCGGCTGGCCCGCCCCCTGTGGCTGCCCCTGATCTACTTCGGTCTGGTTACCCTGAGCGTCGAAGCCTTCTACCAGACCTGGAGGTTCTCGGCCTCGGTCTTCTCCCTGGCCACGGCCGGGTTATTGAGCACGGCGTTGGCGATCTTCCTGGGGTTTCGTGTCAGCGAGGCCTATGACCGGTGGTGGGAGGCCCGCAAGCTCTGGGGCGCGATGGTAAACGTGAGCCGTTCTTTTGGCCGCAAGGTCTGTACGATGATCGTGCCCGAGCGTCTGCCGGCCCTGGTGGACGAGACTGGGGCCTTGCGTCGACGCCAGGAGATCCTCCGTCGCCACCTCGCCTACATCCATGCCGTCCGCATCGGGCTTCGCCATGGAGCATCGATGGCGGCCGACCCCGAGGCGTGGGAGGCGATCCGGCCCTACGTTTCCAAAGACGAGTTCGAGCAGTATGCGAGCCAGGCGAACGTCGCGACACAGATCCTTCGACGGCAGGCGGAAACGCTTCGCTCGGTCTTCGGAGCGACGCCCCAGGAGGAGCTTGGCTTTCTGGAACTGCAACGCACGCTCGATCAACTCTACGATGTTCAGGGCGCGTGCGAGCGCATCAAGAATACGGTCTTTCCCTACGGCGTCACCCTGACGACCAAAGGATTGGTCCGGGGCTTTGCCACGATCCTTCCCTTCGCGGTCCTCGATGCCAACATGAAGCTGGACTTCGTCGAGGTCGTGTTCTGCGCGGTGATGTCGCTGTCCTTCGTCATGATCGAATCCCTTGGGGAAGCGCTCAAGACGCCTTTCGAGGGCCGTCCGAACGACACGCCGATGACCACCTTGTGCCGCGTCATCGAGATCGACCTCCTCCAGATGCTGGGAGAAACCGACGTTCCGCCGCCGTTGCAGCCGGACGACGGTGTTCTGATGTAGATCGCCCTCCCTGCGGGCGAACTGCCGAAAGGAGCCACATGTCCGAGATCGTGACCCTCGAGCGACCCGCCGACGGGGTGGCTCTTCTCACCGTGACTCATCGGGAGATCGAAAATTTCTGCTCCTTCGAGGTAGTCGATGCGCTTGCTGCTCGTATGGTCGAGGCGCGCGAAGGAGGAGCGCGCGTCGCCGTCCTGGCCAGTGGTCTCGAGGAGCATTGGCTGGAGCATGCGTGGCTCACCGACCTGATTGCGATGCTGCGCGCAGAACCCACCTCCGGCACGTCGATGGGGTGGTTCACGGCACTCGAAGAACTCGGCCGGCCCGAGGTCGTCTACATCGCCGCCATCAATGGGGACTGCTCGGGCGGTGGAGCCGAACTCGGCTGGGCCTGTGATCTTCGCGTCGCCGAGGAGCACGCGCGTTTCTCGCAGCCCGAGGTGCACATCAATCTGGCGACCGGAATCGGCGGCACCTGCCGCCTGCTTCGGTTGGTGGGACCGACGGTCGCCGCCGAGATGGTCCTCGACGGTGCGCCGCAAACGGCGCGCCGCATGTACGAACTCGGCGGGATCAATCGCGTCGTCGGGACGGGAGAGGCGACGGCCTACGCCGTCGGGTGGGCGAAGCGGCTTGCGGCGCGGCCGGCGGACTCGCTGCGTGTGCTCAAGGAGATGTTGCGCGCCGCCCAGAACCTGCCGCTCGACGAAGCCATGGCCAATGAGCAGACCCTCTTCCAGGGGATCGCGGGGACCCCCGCCGCGCTCGCGCGGATGGAAGAGGTACAGCGTCGATTCGACCGGGGCGAGAAGCTCGGTGCCGTGTACGGCGATCCGTCTGCTGAAGGCGACGGGGAGGGCGCGTAGACCTTTGGCGTCGAACTAGGGAACGCCGGCGATCGGCTGCATGGCCGTGTCGCACACGCCTCCGACCCGCGCCGACGTCTCCTGGGTGGGGTTCTGGCAGGAGGCCCCCTGCGCGCGGACGCGACAGGAGATTTCGATCGGTCGACCCGCGGAGAGCCAGCCCGGCGTCCGGCGGTAGCGGCCCGCCCGTTTGAAGTGGCATCCGGCAGGTGTGCCGTAGGGCGGGCAGCGGGAGGCCCGGCGCAGGGGGACCTTGCGCGGGTCGACGAGGAAACCGGGGAAGGGGTCGCTGGTGCGCACGACGTCCCGGTCCGCTTCTTCGTCGATCGACACGGAGCGGAATGCGTAGCCGGCGGGTCGTTTTTCGCCGACCTCGATGCGCGTATTGGCGATCAGGGCGAAATCGTCCCCGCGACGCGCTACGGCGCCGGAGATGTATTCCACCCGTGGGTGTTCGGGGAAGCATTTCCCCATTGCGGGCGGATGGTAGTAGTGGCGCAGGGTGCGCAGCGTCCCGATCGCGGGCGCGCGGAATACGTCGCTCAGGGCGTCGTCGTCTCCAAAGAGGATCTTTTCCACGTCGGGTTGGTTTTGCGCGTACATGGCCCGGATTTTCTCGTAGCGCGGATGATTGCCGAGGTCCGAGCGGAGGAAGCACGAGGTGAGTCCCGAGACCTGGGTCAGGAACTCGTCCCAGATGTTGTATTGCGAGACCTTCGAGGCGACGCCTTCGAAGTCACCACGATAGCGGCAGCCCTGCGCCCGTGCGCAGCTCTCCCGGGCGCGATTGCGGATCGACAATGCGATCACGTTGCGCTCGCAGGCACCGTAGGCGTTGCAGCCACGATCGAGGTGCCCTTCGTAGAGAGTCGTCCGTAGAACGTAGTCGAGATGGCGGGCTTGCTCGAGGCGTTCGCGGGACCACGGGCCGTCGTGCGCACGGGTGAACGCGGACCAGGCAGCGGCGAGGGCCTCCCGACGACCGACCAGGTTCTTCTGGGCCTGGCGGCATTGCGGCGAGTCGTGGAAGGCGCGAACGATCGCGTCGAGCTCACTGGTGGGACGGACGGTCGGGCCCGCGCCGCGTTGCGGCGGATCGAAGAAGGGTGGCTTGTCCATCGCGTAGAGGTCCCGGATGCCGACGACGTGTTGCGTATCCTTCGGGCAGTGATGGTTACGGACGGCGCGGTTCTGGCGACCGGCCTGGACGGCGCGGAACACGTCCACGGCGTCCGGCGTCGCGTTGCGGGCGTCCACCACGATCTCGAAGCCGACATAGGGTGTCCCCTTTGCGTCGGTCAGGGGCTTGCCGCCGCGGACGACCAGGCACGGCACGACCGACGTGCCCTGAGCGAGGTAGCCCGCGGGTTGCGCGCTGGTGCCGCGACGGGCGAATTCGTCGACTCGATAGTACGCCACGCCCGGAGGACCGTTGAAGCGGTACACCGTCATCACCGGCGTCGCGGGCACGGCCCGGACTGGGGTGGCGGACAGCGAAACGCTCGCGGCGACCAGGAGGAGGCCCAGCGTGCGAGGGAGGAGGCCCACGGTCAGTCGAAGGTGATGACGCTTCGGGCGGCGGCGCCCTTCCTCATCTCGTCGAAGCAGACATTGATGTCCTCCAGTGGACGGCGCGCCGAGATCATCTCGTCGAGCTTGAGCTGCCCACTGAGGTAGAAGTCGACGAAGCGCGGCATGTCCACCCGAAAGGAGTTGGAGCCCATCATCGATCCGAGAACGCGCTTTTCGCTCAGGACGAAATCGAGGCCCGGAAAGCTCACGTCCTGACCCGCCGCGACGACCCCTACCAGGACGGCGGCGCCGCCCTTGCGAACCATGTCGAACGCCTGCCGGACCGTCGCCTGTAGACCGATGGCCTCGAAGCCGTAGTCGGCGCCGCCGGAAGTGATTTCGTGAACCTGTAGGACGGCGTCGTCCGATCCGGCATCGACCGTATGGGTGGCGCCGAGTTGGCGGGCCAGTTCGAGTTTCCAGGGTTGTGTGTCCACGGCGATGATCTGGCTCGCGCCCGCGATGCGGCATCCCTGAAGGATGCTCAGACCGACGCCGCCGGCACCGATGACGACGCACTTTGCGCCGGCTTCGACCCGCGCGGTATTGAGCGCGGCCCCGAGGCCGGTGGTGACGCCACAGCCGATGAGGGCGGCGCGATCGAGAGGAATCTCTTCGCGGACCTTCACCACGGCGTTCTCGGGAACCAGCATCTGCTCCGCGAACGAGCCGAGTTGAGCCATTTGATAGATCGGAACGCCGTCCCGGGACAGCCGTGGTGGCTGATCCGGGCGTCGATCGAGGGAGGCGCCTCCGCAGAGATTCGGACGCCCGGTGACGCAGTATTCACAGGTGCCGCAGAAGATCGATAGGCAGGCGATGACGCGATCGCCCGGCACGACGTAGGTCACGTTTTCGCCCACCTCTTCGACGATTCCCGCGGGTTCGTGCCCGAGGACACAAGGAGGCGGGACGGGCAGCGATCCGTCGATGCAGTGCAGGTCGCTATGGCAGACGCCGGTGGCGGCCGTCCGGACGAGGATCTCACCGGGGCCGGGCGCGTCGATGTGGACGTCGGCGATCTCGAGCGGTTGCCCATAGGCGGTCAGGAGTGCGGCTTTCATGCGAGACACCATGACACGCCGGGACGGTGGACCGCCAGACGTGGCCCCACTAGGCGGTGCTCCGGACCGGTGTTAGAGAAAAACAGGATGCGCTCGGCCCGAAACCTTCTGCCGTTCGCCATCGTGCTGGCCAGCGTCTTCGGCTGGGGAACGGAAGTCGCCCGGTCTCTGGACGACGGCAGCCTTTCGTTCAAGAACGCCGAGGTCCGGCTCGGCGACCGACTTTTCTTCGAGACCCGGTTTTCGCAGTTCTACTTCGAGCGCTCTGGCGGGGATGCCAACGTCGTCCTCGAGAATGGCGATCCGATCATGGAGAAGGTTCCGGTCGAAGTCGGGGAGGATCTCCCAGGGCCCTTCGCCGGCCAGGGGATCAACTGCCGGCAATGCCACCTCGGCTCGGACTTTCTCCCCGAGTACAAGCGGGCCGGCCGTACCTATGGCGACTTCAGCCGTCGTAGTCCGATCCCGGACCGGGGAGACGGACAACGTGTCACCACCCGCAATTCCCCGCTCATGATCGACCTGGGGATGCCACGGGAGGTGCCTGTCCTCCTGCACCTCGACGGCGAGTTCGCGACCCACGAAGACCTGGTCGTCGATACCCTGACTGGCCGCAACTTTGGGTGGCTTCCGCGGGAAGCCGATACGGCCCGAAAACATATCGCCCGGATCATCCGGGAGGACCGAGGGCTCAATCCGCGTCACATCCGCTACGCCGATGGCTCGGGGATTCCGTATTCGGTCGTGCTCGCCGGAACCGATCCGACGCTCGATCACCAGGAGATTCCACCCGGGTATCGGATCGA